>SKWY01000526.1 GCA_007128675.1 Deltaproteobacteria bacterium
CGGGGACGCTCCGCTAGAGGATTTTCAGGTTTCTGCCGACGATGTCTTCGCCGAGTTCAAGAAGGGGGTCGCCAAGACCGTGGGCTCCGAGGATGCGGAGACACATTATGATCTGGGAATAGCGTATCGAGAGATGGGGCTTACCTCCGACGCCATTGGTGAGTTCGAGTTAGCGGCTGCCCAGCCCAAAAAGCGCCTTGATGCCATGAACATGGTAGGGCTTTGTCAGAGAGAGCTAGGGAATCTCGATGCTGCGGAGCAGGCTTATATTTCTTGCCTCGAGATAGAGGGTTTGGACTCGGCGGCGGCCAAGGCCATACATTACGACCTAGGGACCGTATACCTGGACAAGGGTGAAGAGCCCAAAGCGAAACGCCACTTCAAGAAGACCGTAGAGTTCGATTCGGGCTTTCGGGATGCGAAGGAACGACTGGAAGCACTGGCAGAGGTTGAGGAGGCCAAGGAAGAGTCCCGGTCTTCGAGATCCCTTCAGAATGGAGTTCCGGATGGCGATGGGGCTACCTCGGAGACCGATGATCGGAAACCCAGATCGACCAAGTCGAGTAAGGTTGGATATGTTTGATTCTCGATCTCGAGCATGTACTGAAGCTCGCTTGGTTGGGAAGTCATGAGCTACCTAGAGCATTATGGGCTCAGCCAGGAGCCTTTCTCGAATGCCCCGGTGAGCCGGTTCTACTACAACAGCCGGCAACATTCGGAAGCCCTAATGCGTTTGATGCATGCCGTGGAGAGGATGAAGGGGCTGGCGATATGTGTGGGAGACATTGGTCGGGGTAAAACGACGCTGGCTCGTCGAATGCTAGACAGCCTACCGGAGGAGCAGTACGAGGCGGCCTTGCTGGTGATTATCCACTCGGGCATTACAGCGGCCTGGCTGTTGAAGCGAATCGCCCTGCAGCTGGGAGTGGAGAGTCCTGCCTCGGACAAGCTCACCCTTCTCTCCCAGCTCTACCAGCGTCTCGTACAGATCTTCGAGGAAGGAAGAAAGGCCGTAGTCCTGATAGACGAAGCTCAAATGCTCGCGTCCCGTGAGCTGATGGAGGAGTTTCGAGGTTTGCTCAACCTAGAGGTTCCCGAGAGTAAGCTTCTCTCATTCGTTTTTTTTGGTTTGCCCGAGATCGAGGAGAACCTAAAGCTCGATCCGCCACTGGCCCAGCGTGTTGCGCTGAAGTACCGCCTGGTGCCGTTCGATTTCGAATCCACAGAGGCCTACATCAAGCATCGCCTACGTCTGGCCGGTGCGGACCGGGTCTTCTTCAGCCCAGAGGCCATTAGGGTTATCCACAAGTACTCCGGTGGAACACCGCGCGTCATAAACACCCTTTGCGATAACGCTCTTTTCGAGGGCTATGTTGCAAACGAAGAGATAATCGAAGATGAAATGATGGACCGCATAGCGAACGATCTGGGGCTTCACCATGCGCTAGGAGTCCAGCAAAGAGTCACGGCTCGCAGGCGAGCAGGGCTCTTCCCAGAGAGCGAGGAACAGGCGGCGGGCAATTCCCCCGTTCGTCGGCGTGTGGATTTATCCGAGGTGGATCGTTACCTCGAGTCTCTGAAGTCAGGGTAGCATGTGAGCATGTTTGCGCTCCCATTGAGCTAGGCGGAGGAGGGGGCGAATAACCCAAATATCGAGATGAGCCGCCGTCCCGTCATCGTGTTCTTGGCTTTGCTGATCTTGCTCGTCGGCGGAACGGTGTTGTTTGTTCGTTCCGAGATGGCCGCGGTCATGCTTTGCGGCCAGCTCGAGCGACTGGCTAGTGGCGCCGTGGCGGGTGATGTGGCAATCGACAGCTGTGAGATCCGTCTTACTTCAAAGGAAGTGATGCTCTCGGGCGTGCGAGTCGAGAGCACCTCTAGAGGCATTCTTGGGAGCATTGATTCCGCTTCGATCCGCTTCATCTCGCTTCGAGCCATTGGGGATCTGTCTCTCGACGCGGTGGAACTCATGGGCCCCTCTTTTCTGCTGGACTACTCCACGGAACCCCAAGAAGAGCTCGATGAAATCGGCCCATCGTTTTGCGAGATTCCAACTGCGATTAACAGGTTGGCTCAGTTGCGCCTGGTGGATGGCGACTTCGCGCTCCTGCTTCCAGAGGGAAGGTTCGTGCGCGTCGATGGCATTTCTGCCGATGCAAGACGCAGCGGGCGCCGGCAGCATGTTTCCGTTGTCTTGAAGCAGACACAGGTTGGGATTGAGGAGTTCGACGAATTCGTCAGGGATTTTCGAGCAGAAATCGAAATCGATCCTTCGACGCAGTCCGTTGCGATTCAGAGAACCTCTTTTTCGAGTGAGGATCTCTTCGTAACCCTAGACGCGAGAATCGAGGACCTCTGCGAACCTGTCATCAATGCGTCCATCACCACCCAGGTTGGTCTCTCGAAAGTGGCCGAGGTCTTCTCCTTTCCAGAAGAACTCCATCCTGTAGGCGGAGAGATGAGACTGGTCGGTGCAGTCCAGGGCGCTCTCGATCAGCTTCAGTACTCCGGCGCCCTGGAGATCATGGACGGCTCCCTGGCCCCCGTTAGGCTGGGAGAGGTCGCGATCGAGTTCAAGGGCTCCGGCAACGAGCTGTTCGTGGAACGTTTTTCCACCGGTGCTTTTGGGGGTCAGCTGGACGTCTCGGGCAGCATTGCCTTGAGGAAAGGAGCACCATCCAACTTGGCGGTGGAAGGAAAGGACATATCGATAGCTGGCCTCGTAACGGCCCTAGGATTGCCTGGCTCCTGGGTGGATGCTCGTTTTTCGCCTTCGGGAGCTTTGACGGGGACTCTTCATCCCCTCGAGCTTTCCGGGCCGGTTCAGAGCTCTGTGGACGATTTCGTTCTAGTCGAACGCTACACCTCGAAGGGGCCACCTCTGCCCGACGAGCCCTTGCTGGCATTTTCGGGTGCTACTCTAGAGGGAGAGATATCCTTTGATACAGAAGAGATTCGCATGAGGGATACGCGAATCACGAAAGGTGAAAGCCGCCTCGGCTTTTCTGGGGTCTTCCCCTTGAGTGACGAAGCCGAAATGAACCTGAGTATCGATGTCGACTCTTTGAACCTCGATGCGTTCGGGCCCATCGTCCACATTCGTTATGGCGGAGACATTAGTGGCCCCCTGTCCTTGAGGGGACCATACGGTGCCTTTGAGATTGAAGCCGATGTCTTGGCCGAGGGTTTCGATTTCGCCGGCCTCAAAGCAGGTGATTTCACCGGCCGCTTTCGATACGGCGGCGAGGTTATCTCCCTCCATAATGTAAAAGGTCGTATGGGAGTTACTCGCTATGAGATGGAGCGCTTTTCCATCGATCTTGGCGCGCACCCCGAACCTTTTCTAGATTTGCGTGTTTTGATCAGCGAAGGACTTCTCGAGGAGATCATCGAGGCCTTTCTCGATTTCGATGAGGAAGCCAAGGAGTTCATAGGGGTACAGGGAGAGGTCCGCGGCAGCGTCGGTGTCAAGGGGCCGCTCGAAGACCTGGATCTCGACTTCAATGCGACCGCCCTGAACGGCAAATGGTTCGATCAGCCTTTTCGACGTCTGCGAGCAATTGGACGGCTGATGGGCATGGAGCGCTTTGAGTTCGACGAAGTAGTGGCGAGCCTTGCCCAGGATGACGCAATCGTGATTCGTGGCTTCGCAGAAGTCGACGGCCCCATGGATCTCTCGCTTTCTTTTCGCGAGGTGCCGAGCCAGAGCCTCTTTTTTACGGACGATGTTCCGCTGACGGGCTTGATCTCGGGAGATCTCGTGATCGAGGGCACTTGGGACCACCCGATGGGAAGAGGGGTGGGATTGCTCATGGAGTCACGGCTCGGAGATACTTCCGTGCCCCCTGCGCGTCTTCGGTTGACGCTGGATGGCGATAGGCTGCACCTCGATGGACATATGATCGAGGACCGCCTCATAGGATCTGGGTGGATTGATCTCGAGGACGAGCATGAATTCTTTGTCGAGTTGGAGTTCGAAGAACCCGATC
>SKWY01000384.1 GCA_007128675.1 Deltaproteobacteria bacterium
AGGTGTCCTGAAGCACTTTCGCCGGTCGGCGGCCTGAGGCTTTTGGACGAGCAATCGTTTGACGATATCCTGGGGACTGGTGTGCTCGAAGGAGCTGAGAGCAGCTCGGAGTTCGCCGAGTTGCCCGTTCCCGCGTCGGTCCTGCACCCGCGATCCAGATCTCATCGGCGCTGACCAGCCATTGTGCCACCCATTCTACGAGCGGCTCGGCCTGCAATTCTTCGCGTCCGAGAAAAGGGACAGGACGGGGTAGGCCTTGACCGCGGCCCATATTCGAGCCTGACCGTCCGATTCAATACGCTGCGGTCCGCAGTGTGCCACAGTCAAGGTCAAGGGCGCATCGGGGTAAGGATGCCCCATGCCCGAAGAGAAAGGAAACCACGCAGGTACACCGTAGACCCTAGTCACCTTGATGCCGTGAGAGGTTGCTGTTGAACCATGTGCGCAACCGCGACATGCTTCGTTTGCTGGTTTTCCAGGTCTTGAGTTGGACAAGGAACGGTCGAGCCAGGAGATCTCGTTGATATGCGAAAAGAAGGCAGAGTGGTATTCTTCTATTCGTGTGGCGCGTATCTCCCGTATCTCCAAGTGGTCGAGTAGCAAAAATGCGCATAGCGAAGCTCTTTTCGGAAAAGAGCGTCTGGTCGATTCTTGCAATGTCTTGGATGCTCGCTGGTTGTGAAATCTACTCGGGGGCCACACCAGGTGACAACAATCGGCTTAGTTTCTATGAGCCTAACAGGTATCCGGCTGACAAGACCTTCGATGCACAAGGATTTGAGCTGCCGTTAGCGCTGGGCGCGCGAGCAGATGTTTGGGTATTGGGCCCGGCTATAGATTCCTTGAATTCTGTGGAGGTAGAAGATCCGCAGATCGTCGACATGACCTACATTTGGTACCCGATCGAGCTGTTTGCCAAATCGGAAGGCAGAACGAGACTACATGTAACGACCCAGCGCTCTTCCGATTCCCTTTCAGTGACGGTTACACGGCCTGACGGAGTTCGACTTTGGGTGATTCCAACCAGTAGCTTTTTGTTTGGACCCGAAGGATATTCCGGCACCGGATATGCGCTTCGGCCGGGCGCAAGACTCCGTGTGGCGGCACAACCGCTGGCTGAGAGGAAGCCCCTTCTTGGGTTTGATCTATTTGAGTGGTCGATCGAAGCTGGGCTCTTTTCTCATAGGGCTGATGGCAGCTATGTAAATACTCGTGTAGTCGAGGCTTTGGGTAACTCGGGAGTTGCTACACTCTCCACACAACTTGGAGGTGAGCTCGAACTGGCCACGCTGTCGGCGGACGATCCCGTGAGCCTTGAGATCTACAGTCTCGTACAGAACAGAGATAACCCGGTCACAGAGCTTATTGAGGAGGACACACGCCTATTTCTACTTGTAGCAACAGACTTGGCCGGACGTCACGTTGTGCCTAGCACGAACGATTTTCGAGATTTTGAAGCCAGCATTACCGAAGGAACGGTAATTCTTCTCGAGGCTAGAATTGGAGGACGACTCGTGGAGCTTCGCGCCTGTCCGGGGCACGGCATGCTGTCTATTTCTTATCTGGGAGCCAGACTGTCCGTTCCGATCGAGGTTCCATCCCAGCTCGCCGCTGAAGAATGCCCGTGACATCAATTGTCCTGCTGCGAACTCTCTGTTCCTCGCCTTCTGAAGCTCTCTTCGATCCATGGGCGTCCTGTCCCAAAACGCGATCGTCTCCCGCAAGCGGTCGCTATCCCTTGGGCCACGCCGAGTTCCCCATGAATAGTTGGTCCAGAGCTGGGCGGAGGGCCTTGCTCACCACCCCATGTTCGTCGCTCCGGACGTCCTCCGGCCCGGAGCGTGACAGTTCGAGAAGGCCATCTCGCCAACCCTCCGTAATCGCTGCCAATATTGGACGGAGAGCATTTGAACCATGGCTGTAAAACGTGACCCGCGGCTCTCCTCCCCGCTCTCCGCGTTGGAGAGCAGAAACGGACTTGAAGAGCACGCTCGTGCTCTCAGTGAAGATCACCGCAGCCGATCCCTAGTCGCCAAAGGCAGCCAGTGAGTCACGCCTGTTCCGCGCCTCATCGGCGAAACCTCGCTCGAGAGCCGCCCAATCGGCGACCGCGCCGAGTTGGGAGATCACGCTGTACAGCCCAAAACGTATGCGCAATAGGAACATCAGCCGGCCAGGAAGCCGTAGCCTGCCGAGAGCGATCTTGTCTCGAGCGATCTGCTTCATATCCACAACTAGTTTGGCTTCAATGGGCCGCGACCCCTCCTTGAGCATCGGACCGAAGAAGCTGCGGAGGAGCCTTCTGACATGCCCGTAAGCGACGTCGCTTGGGGAGGGCTCCGCGCCTAGTCCTTTCAACGCCTCACAGATCCGCTCGCGGTCGTCAGCGCGTACGGCCTCGGCCATATCTACGAAGGCGGCTGCTACACTCGGCTCGAAGACGCGAACACATCCGAAGTCGAAGACGACCACCTTGCCGTCATCGAGAAACTGGTAATTTCCAGGGTGCGGGTCCGCGTGGAAGATCCCATGGCGATACAGCGTGCCGATATAGAAATCGAAGAGTGTCTCGGCAGCTCGGTCGCGCTCTTCCTGGCTGGCCGTCGAACGGAAAGCCTCGAAGTCTCGGCCACTCTGCCAGCTAGTACATAGAACGCGCGGACCGCACCAGTCGCGATGCACACGGGGCACCACGATGCTGGGAGAATCGTTGAAGATGGAGACGAATAGCTCCTGTCTTTCGGCCTCGAGTTCGTAGTCGCACTCCTCGAGCAACCGCTCACGCATCTCCGACACGAAATCTCGGACGGTGGCCCCCATGCCGGGCATGATCATGCCGGCTAGATGAGTACCGCTGGACGCCATCTCGAAGTCGGACCGCACCGCTTCCTCGATATCCGGATGCCGGACCTTGACCGCCACCGATTCTTCGTCAGGCAGCCGCCCGCAGTGAACTTGCCCTATGGAGGCAATCGACGCCGGCTCACGCTCGAGGCCGGCCAGCAGAGCCTCGGCTTGGGAACCAAGATCCTCGCGAATGACCGCCTCCACCCGCTCGAACGGAGTAGCAGGCGACTGAGTCTGCAAAAGAGAGAGAAGCCGCCTCGCCTCATCCGGCAGCTCGATCTCGACGTAACTCATGATCTGCCCAAACTTCATGGGCAAGCCCTTTAGCTCTCCAAGGCGGGTCACCAGGGCCTCTAGCTTGTTAAATTCCCGCGCATCGAGAATCGCCTCGGGGTTGCCCGCTTTGAACATGACGCCTAGGCCGAGCCCGGCGGCGCCGCGGGCCAAGCGAACGAACCGGCCTAGTCCTCGTCCAGGCCCCTTGTCGGAGTGCTCTCGAAGAGCTTCCAAGAATGTAGAGAGACGATCGTCTTTTGGTCGATTCATGAAGTGGTTCTATACCGGTGCAACATCCGCTGCCACAAACTCATTCACCGTCCGCGGTGCCATGACGTAGTGCCTTCAGCATCGCTTTTGGAACTGTGCTTCGGAGCCGATGGTCCCCGCTCACCAGGGATGTACTCGATGAAGCCGCGCTCGGGCAGCGCGAGCATCTTGATTCGCATACCCTCGGCGAAGCGGCCCTTGAGCCAACGGAGCTTGCGCTGGTAGCCCTCGGATTTCCTTTTGCTCATGAAGCAGAAGAAGCCCGTCTTGTCGACGTTCTCTGAATGCACGTCGATGATCTCTGGAGAGGTCACATGTGGACTCATGTCTTCACTCTCACGTTGGCTCATGCCCGGCAGATCGGGGCCTTCTCGCCTTGCGCTCTGCCGTATACGACCACCACGGCTTGGCGGGCTCACCGGAGAGGAATCGTGTGACTGCTATGAACACGTCGAGAAGGCACGGGTCATGGGGTGTGTCCGTCCGCGCGTTCAGTTCGTCAAATATCTCGTATGGATCACGACCAACAAGGTCGGACGGTATATCGATATCGATCGCGCGCAGCTTGGCAGCAATCGCAGGTCCGATG
>SKWY01000477.1 GCA_007128675.1 Deltaproteobacteria bacterium
CCTTCCCGGATCCGCTCCACGTCCCGCCCTGCCCGAGACCTGGGAGAGAAGCTGGAATATGCGTTCGGAAGCTCGAAAATCGGGAATCGAAAGCCCCATATCGGCGAGCAAGACTCCAACGAGGGTCACTCCCGGAAAGTCATGTCCCTTGGCGACCATCTGTGTCCCCACCAGAATGTCGCTGCGCCCAAGCGCGAAGTCGGCAAGAAGCCCAGCCAATGCCCCGCGCCTCGAGGTCGTGTCACGATCCAGGCGAGTAACCCTGGCACCAGGAAGCGAGGCGCGAACCTCCTCCTCCACCCGCTGGGTTCCGACTCCCACGAAACGCAGCTCGCCACCACATGAAGAACATGCCGGCGGCGGCTGAGCCTGGAAACCGCAGTAATGGCAGAGCATGCGATGGGGTTTTCGGTGCAAGGTAAGGCTCACATCGCAGCTCTTGCAGCATGTAGGCTCCCCGCAACTCTCACAGATCAAAGATGGCGTATGCCCTCGCCTGTTGAGAAAGAGTATGGCCTGCTTGCCCAGGGATAATGTTTCCTCCAGCGCCAAAGCGAGCTTCTCCGACAGAAGGCAGTGCTCATTTTGGTTGCTATCACCATCATGCAGCGTCTCTTGTGGAATGGGCCGCGGACGCTCCAGCCTAAGATCAACCGTCTCAATGGAAGGAAGAGATCGTCCCTCCACCCGTCCCGGCAAAAAGAGATGGCCGTATCTTCCACGGCGCACGTTCTCGACCGACTCCATGGAAGGCGTGGCCGAGCCCAATAGAGCCAGGGCCTCCGCCTGCCGCGCCCTGACCATGGCAAGGTCTCGGGCATGATAACGAAGACCCTCCTCTTGCTTGAAGGAAGCGTCGTGTTCCTCGTCCACAACCAGGATGCCGAGGTTTCGAACAGGCGCGAAGACGGCGGACCGAACCCCAACCGCGACTCGAGCCTCACCCCTTCGAAGACGCCACCATTCATCATGTCGCTCTCCCTCGGAGAGCCCGGAGTGAAGAACGGCGACCGCATCACCGAAACGAGCACGGAAGCGACCCGCGAGCTGCGGCGTGAGGCCTATCTCGGGCACTAGAACGAGAGCTCCTAGGCCTCTTTCGAGCCCAAGCTCGATGAGACGAAGATACACCTCGGTCTTGCCGCTTCCAGTCACTCCCTCGAGCAAGAAGGGCGAGTAGCCGCGGCCGACCGCCGAGCCGAGGGAGTCGAGCGCCTTCGTCTGGGCGGCTGTAAGCTCGTCTATCCGGGTATCTCCAGCGAGCACATCCTGCTCCCGCGGGCACCCTGGCCTCCGCCCGGCGGGCACCTGCTTGCTCGCAGCCATTCCTCTCTCAATCAGCCGGCGCAAGGCCGGACGTCCCATGGGGAACGCGGCTCGAAGCTCGTCGGCCACCACCGAGCCCCGCAGAACGAGCCACTCCAAAAGGGCGGACTGTGAAGGGGCTCGAGACAAGACGCGCAGCGCTTCATCGAGGCTCTCGGCCGTGACAGTCGGCTCGATGAACTCCACGGTCCGGCCACGAATCCTTGAAGGCTCGACTCTTGCTTCGATCTCCACGAGGCCGGCCTTGGCCAGTCGCCGTGCTCGAGCGAAGGAGATGGCGCCTCTGCCGGTCCCAATGCGCACCTCCAACCTCGGCCCTTGGTAAGCCGTCCTCAACAAGGCCATGGTCCCAGCGTCGATGCTCGCCTTGCTTTCTTCATCGCCCACGCTCGACGATCCCAGAACCTTTCGGCCGGCCTCGGTGAGAACGGCCCAGCGCTCACTCTCCATGTTGATGCCGGGAGGTAGAGCCGTTCGAATGACCTCGCCAACTGGATGGAGGTAGTACTCCGCTGCCCACTTACAGAGCCTTAGCAGCTCGGGGGAGATTATGGGGGAGGGGTCCAGACAGGAGACGATCGTCTTGATGGGCACCCCTTTGGGCACAGGGGCGGCATCGAGACTCAAGACGTAACCTGTGACCTGCCGCCGGCCGAAAGGCACGAGGACTCTCGTTCCTGGGCCGAGTTCCTCGCATCCGGCAAGCTCACGGTACGTGAAGGTCTCATGTACGGGGAGCGCTATCGCTACCTCGATGAGGCGACCCTCATCGCTCTTCGTGACGGGGGGCCTGCTCCTCCTCACTTTGCTCGAAGAGGGCCCCGGTTCATTGGGAGAAGCGAGGCGCTCCTTCTGGATGACGCCGGCCGGTTGTCGCCAAGAACCCTTTCCGACCCTACCCAAGAGGCCATCCTCCGGCTCTCCATCAGTTGAAGAGAGCAGCCGAGATCTCCACGTCCCGCTCCACACGTTCGGCCTGGAAGGTAAGAGCCAGCCTACCATCCACTCGCAGCTCGATGACCCTGGGATGCCAATCGCCGTCCACTAGATCCCCATATCCCAGCATTCTCAAGTCTACTCGAGCACCGCCCAAGGATCCCATCGCGCGCACGGGCAAGAGCGTCTCCTTATCCAACCAGAGCGCCGGGTCATCCATCTCCCAGGGGGGGGCGCCAATCACATATGCTACGCGCCCATCGAGGCGAGAGTAGCCGGTGTATCTTCTGTCTACCCCCAGCCTGTTTATCAGATCCTGCAGCATCCCTCGAGCATCGGATCCGCCAGCCGAAAGGGGACAGGCGAGACTCTCCATCATCTTGACCAAGCTCAGCTCCGAGTGATCGGATCCTCGGGCCCGTGAGCCATCCCAGATCACATGAGCGTCCTCGAGAGCGGAAGCCGATGGATCGACGATGTCCAGTCGACAGAGCCCCTGTGCCATGACGGTTCGCTTCGCCGCCACGATGATTCGCTCTCCATGGCTTCCATGCAGAGCGAGCGTTCCCCCCACTACCTGGGATCGCGCACCTCCCTGCTCGCGCCGCTCCTGAAGCTGATGAGCAAGCGGCGTGAAAGGCAGAACATACGCGGCGGCAGGTGAAACGACCGCAAGACACGTAAGGAAAGAAATGGCTGCAACTATCCGGGGGCGCTGTTTCATGGATTCGATTCCAATATCTCTTGCATGAACTCGAGCAAGGGCTCCTTGAGTTCCTCACGTTTTAGCGCATATGCGATGTTGGCGCGAAGCCATCCGAGCTTGTCACCAGCGTCGTGACGGACTCCCTTGCATACCACACCCACGAGTCCTTCATCCTCGGCGAGCCGCTGGAGCGCATCGGTGAGCTGGATCTCTCCTCCGTGACCAGGCGGAGTATTTTCGATTAGACCGAAGACTCTGCCGGGCAAGAGATAGCGGCCGACTATCGCGAGGCGGGTGGGAGCCGTCCCCTCCGGTGGCTTCTCTACGAGACGGTCGATCTCGAAGAGCCCATCGTCGCGCCACATCCCGGAGACTATCCCGTACTTCTTGGTGTCCTCCTCGGGCACCTCGATCAACGAAACGACGCTCTTTTTGCTCTTCTGGTGAGCATCGATCAGCTGCCGAGTGGCCGGCACGGGGGAGTCATAGATGTCGTCTCCAAGGAGGACGGCGAAGAACTCGTCATCGTTGATGAGGCCGCGGGCGGTGGAGACCGCATGCCCGAGGCCTAGGGGCTCCTTTTGTCTTATGCTCGCGAGGGAGACCTGCCGGCTCGAACCCCGAACCTTTTCGAGCAGCTCTTCCTTACCCCTGCGAGAGAGAAAATCCTCCAGCTCGTAGGCGATATCGAAGTGGTCCTCCACGGAGCTCTTCCCCCTGCTCGTCACGAGCAGCACATCCCGGATTCCGGACTCCACCGCCTCATCGATGACGTACTGGATCGCCGGCATGTCTACTATGGGAAGCATCTCCTTTGGCACCGCCTTGGTGGCCGGAAGAAATCGCGTCCCAAGACCGGCGGCCGGTATGACGGCCTTTCTGACCACACTTTCCATTCATGCCTCCATGGGCGACAAGAGCATAGACCGCAAGAGGCGTAGGTTATCCCCCAGGAAGACCATCGACAAGATGGAGCCCCACCGAACCGTCACAGGTATGGGAAGAAAGAGCTGGACATCCCCTGTCGACCACTATGTATTCGGCTTCCCTAAACGGATACGATGGGCCGAGCACGCGATTCGAGAGGCGAGAAGAACATGTCAGCGCAGTGGCACCTATCGAGAGACGGCCAACAACACGGCCCCTACACCTGGGATCAGATACGAGAGTTCGCCCTCGAAGGCAGGCTTTCTGGGGGCGACATGCTCTGGAGCCCGGAGCTTTCCGGCTGGACAGAGGCGTCTCGTGTTCCGGGCCTTTCAATGAGTAACGCCGGCACGGGCGGTGCCGGCACCCACGGGCACGCCAGAGGACAGGCTTCCTCCGGGAGCAAATCCGGCAGCGGCAAGCTCGTGCTCTTCGCTCTCGCCGCGGGACTATTCCTTTCGGTGGTGACGGTCGGCGGCCTCGCCGGGCTCATGGCGCTCCTCGACGACGGTGGTCCCAGCGTCGACAGACCGACCCCTCGTGATGCCAGAGCGCAAGACGAGAGCAAACACCGCGCTCTGGAGGCAGGGACTCGGGCTCCAGGCGAGGATGACACCGACGAGGCTGGCGTCGAAGAGCTGCTTCCCGAACCCTGGATTACCGCCTTCGCCGCGGAAAAGAGCGAGATCGAGACAGGCGGCTCGACTGCTGTTCGACTCAACGTGAGCGATCCTCGTCGAGGAGAGCCCACTTGGCGCGTAACATGGGAGTCATCATGTGGAGCGGCGGCACCTGCCTTTGACGACGACACACGAGCGGTGTTCTTCGCGCCCCCAAGGCCCGGGTGGTGCCAGGTGAAGGCGACACTCGTCGAACCACCAGGGCTACGAATAGAGAGCACCATCGACATTTTGGTGACACCTTCACTCGATCAGACACTCTAGGAGAACTCATGAAGCCCGCCTTCAGACACAGCGCCCTACTCCTAGCTCTCGTCACTCTCCCCGCAATCGTAGTGCCGACATCCGCTCCGGCGAATGAACCACAGATCGAATACAACGCCTTCAAGAGGCTCTTCATGGATCAAGTTGGGGGAGCCGTTAGTAGTCAGATCGAAACGGCCAGACGAGAGCTCGCGGATCCGAACCTGCCCGATGGGCGCCGCTTCGAGCTCGAAGCAGAACTGGAAGAGCTGCGCGCACTGGACCGGCAGGTCAAGGACGTCGCCATGGTCGAGTCGCTCTATAGCTCGGTCAAGGGAGGCTTCAAGGCGATCCAGGATCTCTCCAAAGAGCTGGAGACCGGCTATGGCGGCGACTCTTCGATAAATGCCGCGCTAATGGCCCTGAACGACTTGGGCGGCACTGATCGTTTGAGGCAGCTGTCCGCCGCGACCCGGGGGCTCGACACGGGCCTCGACTACTTCCAGAAGATCCGGGCCTTGAGGAACGATTTGGCCGCGCTCGACGCAAACGAGCTTTCCCCCGGCGCGCACCGCTTGGCATCGCAGCTGACGGTCATGACGAATCTCATGAGCAACTTCGGCGACAAGGTGCCGCTGATTGGCAGCTTCGTGAAGGCCTACGGAGACGTAGGCGGCGGCCTTCTCAAGGCGACACTGGCGCTCGATGGGCCTATACGAGAATCCGAGCAGCGCCAAATCCGGGCTGGAGTACACGGCGACCGAAAAGAGATGTACGACAGGCTCATCGATCTGGGCATGGAAGCAGCCGTCGGTATCGTCGGGCTTCGCGATGCCTACCGCACCGACTGTCACCAGTTCGTCCTGTGGGACCACGAGGCGCGCGACTGGGTAGTCGCGGACGAGCCGGGTCTCACCAAAGAGGAGCTGCGTAGGCGATATCTCTTCTTCGTTCAAAACGGCACGAAGAACCCCAAGCCGAAACAGATCGTGCAGACCTTCAGACGGACGGTTACGCTGAAGCTCGTCCCTTCGAGCACTCACATAACGCCAGGCGAGAGCATCACTCTGAATGTGAGCGCTCGCCGCGTCCTAGACGACGAGCCCGTATCGACCGCGCAGGTCACGGTGCGCCTCGAGACGCACACCGGTTTTCGGAGCGGAAGCTTCGACGGCCCAACCGATGTGCGCGTCGGAACACCCGTATCCTGGACTTCACCAAACAGCGAGAATCGGTCTTTCACCTTCATCGCCGAGCTCTCCAGTGAGACGGATGTCTTCCACAGCGTGGAGCCCGCAAGAGCCAGAGTATTCACCGGGGCCGAGACCCAGGTCTCTTTGACCGGCAGCCCTAGGAGCCTGCGTCCAGGTGACGAGATTGCCCTCGAGGCACAGGTGCTCGCATCCGACGGCAGCCCCCTGGACCCAAAGGCGAGCGGGAGAGTCTCGTTTGCCGAGGCCTCCGATGCCGGATACTTCATGGACCGAAAAGAAACCTCCCAGAGCAAGGGCGCGCGCGCGATTTGGGTGGCGCCACGTGAGCCAGGGCGATACGTAATGACCGCCACCTACAGCGGCGCCACGTCTTACGGCCTCTTTCCCAGGCATCTGGCGGCCAGTGAGGCCTCCTTCGCCGTGGAGGTTCGACCACCGGCTTGG
The DNA here is from genome assembly GCA_007128675.1 of Deltaproteobacteria bacterium. Taxonomy (GTDB): domain Bacteria; phylum Myxococcota; class Myxococcia; order SLRQ01; family SLRQ01; genus SKWY01. Next base: position 6,477 of record SKWY01000477.1, read on the forward strand.
AGCCTGACCGTGGATCCAGGGTCCGCTCAGGCTACGTCGGAGGAGCCGGCAGAGTTCTTGGTCCGCTTGAAGAACGAAGACGACGAGCCGCAGAGCTTCGAGCTGGCGGGTCGGGCCGGGCCCGAGGGCGAACGCGGCAACTGGGCGACCAGCTCGAACCTGCAACGCAACGTGGAGGTACCGGGAGGCGAGGAGCACACCATCACCGTCAGAATGGGGCCTCGAAACGACCAAGCGTCACGTCTCCAAGCAGAGGTCCGGGCTCGTAATCGTGGCGTTGCGGACTTTCAGTCGGTGCAAATGACAGCGACCGCCGTCAGCGCCGAGCGCAAAGTGACGATAAGCGCAAGAGGAGAGAATAGCCGGCCAGTCGCCGGGGGTCAGAGCACCTTCTCCTCGACTGCCGCCCCGGGCACGGAGATCTCGCTAGACCTTCGCCCATGGGGACCCCAGCGAGAGTTCTGTGTAAGCGAGGTAGTCGAGCGAAATCGCAACATGCGTCAGGTCTCGGTGAACAACCATGGACCGAACGGCTGCTCCTGGGGAACGGTCGACGGCCGGATGAGCGCTTCTTGGACGGTAGACTCCGAACAGGTGAGCTGGTCAGGCCCCGGAGTACGCTCCGGTGGTGGTTCGAGCGCCACGTTCGTCGTGCCCGACAAGCCGGGGACGTACAACGTAACGGCTCGCGGAGAGACGAAGTGGTCATACGTCAGGCGTGCCCCGGGCGGCGCCGTGCGTGATGCCACGACCGATCGCACCAGCGCCGTCTTCAGGATCGTGGTCGAGTGACGACAGCCCGCCACTCGCGGGAGCCTGACCGAGCCTCGACGATGACAGAGCCAAACCACGTCAATAGGTCTTCTCTCGTTGATGGAGAGCCGGGCCAGGACTCGATGGAGCCCGGCCCGGCATCGACAGGGCTTACGATAGGCGCGCTCCGGCTTCCAGGCCGCTTCGTGCTCGCACCGCTCGCGGGGGTCAGCGACTGGCCCTTCAGGTCTCTTGCTCTCGCCAATGGAGCTGCGCTCGCCTATACGGAGATGATCTCCTCCGAAGGCCTCGTGCGCGGCGGCAAGGCCACCTTGAAGATGCTCGAGCGCGCGCCGACGGAGAATCTATTCGCGCCGCAGCTCTTCGGCTCCCATGCCGGACGCATGGCCGACGCCGCGCAGATGCTCGAGTCCATGGGCGCCGCTCTCGTCGATCTGAACATGGGCTGCCCCGTCAAGAAGGTCTGCCGAACGGGAGCCGGCGCGGCGCTGATGAGAGAGCCAAGGCGCCTAGAGGCTATCGTACGCGCCGTGGTGGACCGAGTCTCCATCCCAGTGCAGGTAAAGATCAGAGCCGGCTGGGACTCCACCTCGATTAACGCGACGGAGATAGCCTCTCGCGTCGAGGATGCCGGCGCCTCGGCGATCGCGGTTCATGGGCGCACCAAAGCGCAGGGCTACGGAGGCAAGGCCAGCTGGGATCTCATCGCCGAGGTAAAAGCAGCGCTCCGGCGGATGACGGTCATCGGCAACGGAGATGTGCTCTCGGCTCGAGATGCCTTGAGGAAACTGCAAGGGTACGGAGTCGACGGAGTGATGATTGGCCGAGGAGCACTGGGAAACCCATGGATCTTCCGCGAGATCGACGCCCTTGCAAGAGGTAGGGATGCGGCCCCTGTCGTAGCTCATGGCGAGTGGAGAGAGATAATCCACCGTCACCTCGACGGTCTCATAGCCTATCGAGGTGACGAGCGCCGAGCCGTCCGAATGCTTCGGAAGCACCTCGTCTGGTACACCAGGGGCATGCGAGGAGCGCCCTCCTCGAGGAGCGAGATCGCGAGCATACGCACGAAAAGCGACGTCGGCCGATGGCTCGACCAGCATTTCCCGCCGAGCACAGGCCCAGCCCGGCCCCTGGATGGAGCCGGTCCTCGCAGGTAACATTCCGGTTGACCGGTGTCTCATTGCAAGACGAGAGGCCGCCTTTCGGACAAGGCGTGTCGGTTCGAGACCTATCCCCTCCGTATCCCCAAAAGACCTTCGAGCACGCCCGGGGCCCGGGAACAGCGTCACAAGAGGCATTTCCTGTCAGCTCTCATGGAGCCGCCAGGAAGCTGGCCCGCAACATGCACAACCGCCGCCTCCGACGGCGAAGGGCGGCGGCACGTCCAAACGGGTTGTCCATCCCGCGAGCACATGCTAGCCAATTGCCCTAGTCGTCGCCTAGGAGAAGCACTCTAGAACGCTCGACCGAATGAGCCTAGCACTACTGCCGGGGGAGGCAGGCCATGGAATCCAATAGCTTCGCTGGAAGCGCGCGCTTTCGATCTCTTTTCTCGTCCCGTTTACTCTCACCAGAATCATACGACCACCGCAGTCCACTCGAACCAAGAGCCATATTGCGACCAGGCCCCCGTCGCCTTCCTTGGGCAGCCGGCGCCTGGTCCATGAGCCGGCTGCCAGGGTTACCCTGGCCTTTGCTCCTCTTGATTCTTCTCTTCTTCGTCTCTGCCTGCAGCGGGCAAGGACCCGATGAAGACGTCGATGGCACGGTCGTCGGAGTTCTCGGCGGCGTCGTCTTCAAGGGCCTTGTGGCAAGCGCCAATGTCGTAGTGAAGTCCGCCGGCGACGGCTCCTGGAACAAGGTGGTCGGCGAGGGGCAAACCGATGTGGCGGGCACCTTCGAGATCGAGATAGGTCTCGGCCGCGGCAACCTCTTGGTCGAGGTCACCGGCGGAACCTACGCGGAAGAGGCCACGGGAGATACTGTCGGCCTTGGCCCACGAAAGCTGCAAGCCTGGGTGCCTTCCTTCGAGGTTGGAGACGACAGATCCAGGGTGCAGGTGAACCCCGTCACTACTCTCATAGTGGCGTACACCAAATGGCAGATGAGAGAGCACGGCGAGGACTTCGTGCTCGCCGAGCGACGAGCCTCCAGGCTTCTCGAGGAGCACTTCGGCGGCCGTGACTGGCGCTCGACGCTGCCGGCCAACCCCACGACCAGGCAGGATCTGGCATTCACCGACGAGGCGGTCATGGGGGTGCTCATCGCCGGGCTCTCTTGGCAAACGCTGGAGATGGCACAGGCATCGGGTACGACAAGCCGCGCGGTGAACACAATGGCTTTCTTGGAGCTTCTTTCCGAGGATCTGCGAGCGAACGGCCTTCTCGACGGCGTCGGCAAGAACGGCCGGCGTCTCGTGCTTCACGATCAGCCTCTTGACAGCCACACCCTACGCCACAGCTACGCCCTGGCCGTGCTCCGCTTCCTGCAATCCGAGCGTAACCTCTCCAGCATCGGGCTCGATGACATAGAGCCATTACTGGACGCCATCGCCAACAGTGAATCGCCCTTGTTTCCCGGCCCTCCCAATCCATGGCACCCAGAGCCGCCCACCATCGAGATCGAGCATCCAAGCCCTGGTAGCTCCGTTCGCGGGATTATCGAGATCGCCGCTCGCGCAAGGGATCCCCAACAAGTCACCGACCTCGGGTTCAGCGAACCCCGAGAGCTGCGCCCAGCCGATCCCGTCGGCCGCTTCCAGCCCGAGGCAACCATAGTCGCAACGCTCGACAGCTCCCTCTTTGTCGACGGCCCTCTTCTGATCAGCCTGTTCGCCGAGAACGACCGTGGGCTTCGAGCCGAGAAGAGCTTCGAGCTCATAGTGGCCAACGAGACGCCGATGGTGCACATCGAAAGCCCAGCCCATGGAGCCCATCTTCGCGGAGTGGAAGAGGTCTCGGCCTACGCCGAGCCCAGCACGACGACAGGCGCGGCGATCACGGAGATGTACGCTTCGGCCCCATCGCATCTCGTGGATACGAGCGGCATCGCCAACAGGTTCTACGCGAGCTGGGATACGACCGAGGAGCCGGACGGTGAGTACATCGTGGACCTTCGAGCCGTTGACGAGCACGGCTCGGAGGGTTTCGCTCGCGTGACGGTAGAGGTCTCCAATCGAGAGCCGGTCATCATGACGGGCCGGGCCCTCGTGGCTGGACGCCCCGTGATATCGGCATCGGTCCGCGCCTTGGCGCTCGATGAGGAGAAGGACGAGCAGGAGCACGGCTACAGAGTCCTTGGCCGGGCCCGCACCGACACCGAAGGTCGTTTCCAGCTCGAGATCGAGGATCGCAACTACAGGGGACCTGTCAGCATCATGGTTCTGGGAGGCAGCTGGGTCGATCCCCTCTTTGAGCTAACCTGCGACATTCCCCAGTATCGGGCTGTTTCGACCTATCTGCCCGCCCCCGATTACTTGCACGAAGCTGGTGAGCAGACGACCGAGCTCTCGATCGGAACCTGGTCGACGTTGGCCGATTCCTTGGCAAGGCACTACCAGACAAGATCCATAGATCCTCTGCAGCCGGCGGATGCCTGGGCTCTTGCCGAGGAGATGATCGCCGGGCATTTCAGCCGTAATGACTGGCCCAGGCTTCAGGGGACGGAAACACTGGATCTCACCATCGATGGGGGCATCACCTTTCAGCAAAGAGCCTGGCTCTCCTTCGGCGACTTCGGCCTCGTTTGGCTCATGGCAAATGAACCACCCTCTCCCTTCGATCTCTTGGCCGCGCTTGCCAACGACATATCGACCGGAAGGTTCAACGGGGTTGGTCCCAGCGGGGAAGGCATCGGCCAGGTCGGCGGAGTCACCCTCGATGTGGAGACCACCAGGATGACCTTGGCGATGGCCATCTACGAGTTCGCCGGCGATAGCGCCAACCTCTCGGGTATCGACCAATCGCAATTGACGCGGCGTTCTCCGGACAGGGACGGCAAGTCTTTCTTGGATGATCTGACCTTGGATAACAGGGACATCTACTGGGTCAGCGGCAGCTTCTTCGACACCAGCGGGCCGGTAATCTCGTGGAGCAGTCCTTTCATGGACGGGCAAACCTTCGAGGCGGATGTGGTGAGCGTCGAGGCCGAGGCGCACGCAGTCTACGAGATCGACTCCTTCGGTTTCCTGCCGACCTTCGAGGGAGAGGAGCCGCCGGTGGACGAGCTATCCACGATTCACGACAGGGTCCGCCACCGCTTCGGTCCCTCGGTCCCTCCGAACGCCGATGATTATCACGTCAGGGTCGGGGTCATCGCCACTGACGGAATCGGCAATGTCACGACCGACTATCGTCAGTTCACCCGCTCGCCCCCGACGGCTCTCATAGAGTCGATAAAGTCCCTGCCGGGCGGAGAGCCCATAGCTGGTCCGGTCCGCGGGCTGGTCCGCCTCGAGGCCACCGGCACCTTCGGGTTCGCCACCGAGTCCTTCGTGCTTTTATCACCCTCGCCGGTCCTCGGCGCCGTTGGCGAGCATCTCGGCGGCAGCGGCCTCCGTCTGGAGATGGACACAAGCGCCCTAGACGACTCGGGTGAGCGCGAGATTCCAGATGGCCCGCTGGAAATCCGCGTGCGCCATAGCACGATAGAGGGCCGCTCTGCCGAGGACTCGGTCTTCTTGGTCGTCGACAACACGCCGCCGGAGCTAGCGATCTTCTCGGACAGACCCGCCGATGAGAACGGCGTCCATTGGTATGGCTGTCAGGACCCGACCATTACGGAGTGCGCCGAGGCCCCCGTTTCGATCGGCTTCGAGGTGCATGACGCCATCAGCGGAGTCCTCGAGGTCAGGCTCACCGGCTGGGGCCTTCCGCCAGGAGGCACGGCCTACCCAATTCAACCGGCGACGGTGTCTCTGCACGGCGGATGCACGGAGTCGCCTTGTACTGGCGAGATAATGGCGGCTCTTGGACCCGGCACCTACGGCCTCCAGGTATCGGCCGTGGATGTGGCCGGAAACTCGTCGGAAGGCGAGAGCATCACGGTCACCGTGGACACGAAAGCTCCCGTGATAGAGGACGTATCCGGTATGTTCGATGATGAGGGCGCCGTGGACTTCGTCCGGGAGGGAGGCGGCTTCGCCTATGTCCTCCGCGACGATCATGTCCCTTTCGAGATCTCCGGCGCCCTTACATCGAGAGCCGTTTGGCGAAAGATGGAGCATCGCCTGTCCGCCCTCGATCTGGCCTCGGCACACGCCTCCAACGTGCCCGTAATCGAGATCGCCGTATCGGATCCCGGGGAGCCGAGAACGAGCGTCGAGGACCTAGTCGTGGAGTACCTCCACTCATGGTCGACGGATGATGGCCAAAGCTGGGTCTTCGATGGCGGCTGGAGGGCGGCTTTGCCGGCACCCGCCGACCCGCCGGCATCCCATCTTCTCCCCTTGAGCCTCGAGTGGCTGGGCGACGCCCTTTTGGAAGGGGCACTGCACCGGATCCGCTTCCGGGCCGTCGATCGCGGAGGCAACCAGGCCGAGGCCGTATACGAGCTAATGATGAGCCTCCTTCCAGCGCCGGTCGTCGTGGAGATGGACCAGGGCTACCCATCGGCCGGCGATCCCGAGAGCATCTATCCCTACTCCTTCGAGAATGGAAACATGGGCGACCTGTTCGGCGGCCGCTCTTTCCACGAGGATCGGCTGCGGCTGGGGAGGTTCGTCATCCACCAGCCCCATGAAGGCCGGATAGTGCCTGTTCGGGCCGAGATAGCCGCCGGTGATGTCATCGAAATGGATAGGGTCCAGAGGCGCCACGTACGCCAGGGAGAGGTCTTCGAGCATCCATGCGTCGACGTGAGCGATCTAGGGGGCTTCTGCTTGTACACGTACCTCGAGCCCGATCCGGAGCAGGATAGCCCGCCGTGCCTCGATGAGTGGGGCGACCCGGACAGACACAAGACGTACAAGGTGTACCGGGAGGATGGGAGTGAGCAGTGCTTTCATAACGATGTGAGGCAGCTGTTGGAGGGGGGCTCTACGCAAAGGCATTCGGACCATGAGCAGCAGATGGTCATCGTCCTCGACGAGGCGGGCGATGCGGTCCCCGTTGAGAGCGACGGCAGCTTCGCCCTGGGTCGGGGGACGTACGAGGCCTACCTCACGATAGGGGCGCCGGGAGAAAGAGGCCTCTTCGGCGCAACAGCGAGCATCGACGGCCTGCTCGTCCACGGAGTGATCGAGGAGACTAGGCGAGTGTTCGACTCCGATCTTCAATGGGTAAGACCAGAGGACTGCTTCGCCCAAAACGGCCCCAGCGTCGATGAGTGCATGGGCCACGGCACGCGTCATGAGGACCTCTTCTTGTACGAGCACGAGTTGGAGCTCCAAGCCGGGGCTTCGGACAATCTGGTCCGCCTCGATGTGGCCTCGGGCTCTTCCAATCCCGCCGTAGGCTCGTGGCGAGAGCCCGACGAGTCCGCTATCCGAAAGCTACATGTCCACCACATGACAACGGAGCTCGAGCCATGATCGAGAAGCTCGCCCCCGCCCTCCTATGCTGTCTCGCCGTCTCACTTGCGGGCTGCTTGGAGGGGCCCGCAGGACCCGAGGGGCCCTCGGGGCCACCGGGAGAGAGAGGCCCCGAGGGAGAGACCGGACCCCGGGGGCCCACGGGCGCTCCAGGCGAGAGCCCCTCGCCGGAGTCGGTGGCAACCATCCTCGTGGAGGAGCACTCGGAGCACCTTCGGGGCCCCGCATCTCCCATGCATGCGATCGATAATGAGGGGAGAGCCCTCGGCCGGGTGACTGGCCTTGGGAGCTGGCTCTGGGACGAAGAGCGCCAGGGCTACCTCTTCGCGCCCGTCC
>SKWY01000532.1 GCA_007128675.1 Deltaproteobacteria bacterium
GCCGGAACCTGAACCCGAGCCTGGCCTGCCTACCGATCCAGATGAGGGTACGGACGAACATGGGGAGGCCGTTGACGGAGTGGGTTGTGCCTGCTTGCTCGCCGGTGAAGGCAATTCAAAAACTCGAGCGGGCCTAGTGCTGCTCCTGTGCGCCTTGTGGGGCCTTCGCCGTGGCCGGTTGGTGCCGGCGTTGTTAGGTGGCCGGACACGTCGGCATTAGGTGCTGGCTTTGCCTTTCTCGTTTTCTTCAGATTCGATGACGCTGTTGTGATTAGCTGGGGGCTGGACTCGTTGAGTCAGCCTGCTTCGGCATTCGGTCTCCGTCAATTGGAGGAACACGATGAAGAACATGGCCAGCCTGGCATTATTGATGGCGACAACACTCCTATTTGGATGCCCGGATGAGGAAGACTTCAAATTTGGGCACGGCAGTCCCCGCCCGGAGTGCATGTTCTCCATCGATCGAGACCGCCCCGCCTATTACGACGAACCGGTGGTCTTGGCTGCGGATTGGAGTGCGCCGGTCATGTTGGCCCCACCGCTGACAGACGAGTGCCCTAACGACGCCGTGGAGATAAGCCGTGACGGCAGAACGATCTACTTCTATTGGTCTCCAACCGTGGGTGGCTCCAACGAGGAGCTCTTGCATGCCCATACCGGCACTTACCGCGCCGAGAGAATCGGTAGCGATCCGGGCCTTTTCGGTGACCCCACCTACTTCGAGCTTCAAAAGGGTATCGAGAATAACTCGGTTGACGGTAGAACCAGCTTCACGCCCACGGAAGATTTCGTCTACTTCCACTCCACGCGCGCTGAAAACCTCGGCTATCAGGCCGACCCTCCCTTGAATGATTATTTGGATATATACGTTGCGGCCGTTGTTGATGGTGAGCCGGGAGTCGCTACGAACTTGGGCGAGCCTGTCAACTCGGTCTATCTCGACGGGGAGCACGCTCTCCATCCAGATGGCGAACGCCTCTTCTTGGCTTCTGACCGTCCGGGTGGGCTAGGAGGCGTGGATATTTGGCTCTCAACAAGAGACGGCGAAGAATGGAGTGATCCGGTGAACCTTGGCGCACCAATCAACTCGGAGCACTCCGAGGCCCAGCCTGGGTTTGCGGCGGACGATCCGGATACGATGTACTTCGTATCTAATCGTGATGGACCATCCAGTATTTATCGCTCGACCTTTGATGGTCAGCGCTGGAGCGAGCCAGAGATGGTTGTTACGGGCTATGTCGGTGAACCGTCTCTAGTTGCTGATGGAAGCCTCATGTACTTTGTGCATGTCCTCGTTGATGACCAGGACGTGTTCGGCTCGTATATCTATTACGTCGAAAGACAGGATTGAAAAACGAAAGCATGTCATTTTGATACATCTATGCGGCACTTTTCATGAATCGGTCCAGTCGCTGCCCGTCTGTTGCCGACATATCAAGTATGCGAACCGCCGCATGATAACCGCTTGAATCGTCTGGCACGACCCTTAGGACTCTGCCCATGCAGGTCAGCGGCAGATCGATGTCATCGCTCAATGATAGATGTAGATTCAGGAGTGCATCAACTTGTACATGGTGCTTGGTCCAAAGCAGAAGCCCTCCTTCTCCAACGTTTACCGTACGGCAGTCATGATGATTGCCGGCAATCTCGAAGAAGCGCCCATCGATGTTGGCGGGTATGCGGCGGTAGGATCTCAAGCTCTGACCGTAACCACACACCGAGCCCTTGCTCGTGCTCTTGACGAGATACATTGCGCTGTCTGCCTTGCGAATAAGCTCGGTCGGATTCGAGGCATCGGCAGGAAAGGTTGCAACTCCCAAGCTCACTGTTAGGCGGCCTTGCGGCTGAGCGCTCCCATGTGCAAAGGAATGGCTGGAGATGGCTCGGCGTATACGCTCGGCGACTTGAATCGCCCCTTCCTTGGGAGTGGCGGATAAGACCACCACGAACTCTTCCCCGCCGTAACGGATGGCAACGTCGCTGGCACGTACATTATTCTGAAGAGCCTTGGCAACCGTGGCCAGAACCTCATTACCGGCCAGATGACCGTTGCGATCGTTGTAATGCTTGAAATCATCAACATCGAGCATGACGACCGATAGCGGAGTGCGGCGACGACGGGCGAGATCCGTCTCCCGAGAAAGGTGCTCTCGCAAGTACCGGTAATTGAATAGGCCGGTAAGCTCATCACGATAGACCGAGGCTTCGGTTCGACGATACAGCTCCATCTCCAGCACCTTTGGGCTGTTGAGCTTACGCTTGATATTGACGAAGTAATGCACGAGAGCCACACGCACGTCGATGGACTCGCCAAGTGCATGGCTCATTTCTTTCTGAAGAGAAAGTATCCCCCTCCAGTGCTCCACAGCCTCTTCAGGCTCGAAACTAAGATGGGCCATGGTGTGAATGATCTGGCTGTACACCCTTTTGCCCACATTCGACTCTAGGACTTTTACGGCAGCAGAAAGGGCGGTGCTATCCAGTACCTGGTGCTCCAGGATCTGGGCGATTCTGTGGGCGACGTCCTCCGGCTCCGAACCATTCCTCGGGCCCATATCGTAATGCGAGACCACCTTGAAATCGGAATCCATGCTTGCCTCCCCAACTCCTCGAGCCGATGTCAAAGGCTCGAAAGTGTGATCGCGCATTATATGGATCGTGGTTTCACCTGGGAAGGACCTTCGTCTATTTTATTCGGAGGGAGAATTGCGCGCCGGCAATCGCCGGTGAGTGACGCAGCGGTGCCCGTCCCCTGTATCCCATCGTGGGAGGGGGCCGTCGCCTCTGGTGTAGATGGCGAGTACGACTCTGTTGCGGCAGGTGCGATTCGGGAAGCTCGGCCTTCAGAGTCCTTCTCGCAATCGGCGCCGGAAGACTGATTGGGCTGATTAGGCGGTCGATCTCTTGGGCGCCCATATAGTAGCATTCAGCAGCACCTAGGTTGGATTCAAACTCGATGAGCCCCACTGTTCATAAAGCTTGGGGTTCGCTGCGACCAATGTTCCACAGTGGTCGCACCGGTTAGGAGAAGCTAATGCATTTGGCGACTAGAGCCCTCTTGATACTCTCCGTCCTATTGGTGCTCCCGGCCAGAGCCAGTTACGGCGAGGAGCCTCCTAGCTGGAGTCTCGAGAGGCCGATATCACTAGACCTTATCGCCAGCGAGTCTTTCCCGAGCATCGACGCGGCCGCCTTGAGAGGTCGGGACGATAGTGCCGAGTCCAAACTCGTCGGAGAGCCCACCCAGTTTGCCGTGCCGCATAGAGCATCCATTAGCCTCACCAGAGACGGCACCTGGAAGGAGCTCGATGATGGCGGGTTCCTGTGGCTTCTGATCCTCGAGGCTCCTGGTGCGACCGACATCAACCTTGGTTTCTCCCGCTTTCACTTGCCCCGTGGGGCTACCATGCACGTTTGGTCGAATGACAAGGAGCCCTTTTTTCAGGGGCCCTATACTGCTCGCCATAACAAGCCGCATGGAGAGCTTTGGACTCCTGTCGTGCCGGGGGATTGGGCAGTAGTCGAGCTGTTCGTTCCCGGATCTGCTCCCGGCAAGGCAATCCTTGAGCTGACCCATGTCGGCGCGGGATATCGGGATTTTTTTGGACGGGTAGGGGGGCCATTTTTGAAGGTACAGGGGTCCTGCAATATCGACGTGATTTGTCCGGAGGGCGATGGCTGGCGCGACCAGATTCGGAGCGTGGCGGTCTATCAGCGAAGCGGGGTATGGGCCTGCACCGGCAGCCTGATGAACGATGTGCCGCACAGCCTGACGCCTTTCTTTCTCACTGCCGACCATTGCGGCATCGACTCCAACACCGCCCCGTCTATGGTCGTCTACTGGAACTTCGAGTCTCCGAGCTGTGGCGATTTGAGCGGCGGAAGCCTGAGTGACAATCAGTCGGGAGCCACATTTCTAGCCGCGCGTTCCGATGTCGATATGGCGCTGGTTCAGCTCGATGAAAGGCCGGAGGAGGC
>SKWY01000427.1 GCA_007128675.1 Deltaproteobacteria bacterium
CCTTCGGCTCCTCGGCTGCTTCCTTCGGCTCCTCGGCGATCGAGGAGGGGGTGGCTTTCTTCTTCGGTGGCCTGCGCAGCTTTACCCCGCTTGCTGAACGCTCCAGCTGGGCCTCTAGGGTCTTGATCTTGTCTCTAGCGGCCTCGAGTTCGCCTTTTGTGACCATGTAAACCCGGTTGTTGGTCTCCGCGCGCCCTCGAGCTTTTTTCAGATCATCCTTTAGCTCGCCGACATCATTCCTTAGCGCCAGGTTCTTTCGTTCTGCACTTTCGAGCCTTCGCTTGACGGCAGCGATCTCCTCCGAGCTGCCGTCCTTCGCCGGCGCTGGTGTCGGTTGAGCCTGTTTCTGTTCATTACGCCGGCTGCCGCGCTGCGATGAATCGACCTGCTTCTCGAGGCGAGCCATTTCCTTCTTCAACCGATCCGCTTCTTCTCTTGCCTCTCTTGCGGATGCTCGTGCGGTCTCCGCGGTATCCTCCAGCTCTTGGAGACGAGATGTATCTTCCGCACGAGCTTGTTTTGCGCTTGCAGCCCGCTTCTTCGTCTTCGTGAGTTTTCGGCGCAGCTCTTCTACTTCTGCGGTTCGTCGCTTCAGCTGCTCGCTTTGTGCTGACTCCTTTTTTCGGGCTTCCGCAAGATCCGCTCGCAGCTTGGCGATCTCTCGGTTGACGCGGTCGAGCCTTCGATTGCCCGCTCTGGACGTAAGATAGAAAATGATGGCGATGGCTAAGGCACCCGCCGTAACAAACCAGGCGATGATTGGGTCGTTCATGGCGCTCTCTATAGACGGTTCGTCGCGTGTCTACAAGCGTAGGTTGGTCATTGAGACAATCGAGTCATGCTCTGACGATCAGCGAAGCGACGATGAAACCCAGGTACATCAAGAAATAGGCGGCTCCTTCCATTCTCGATATTCGGGCTCCCGTAAGGATGAAAGGCACTAGTGCCAGGGACAGGATGAGCATGATTACGACATCCGCCCCTAGGAGCATTGGCGGGGCTGGTATGGGATGGACCGCAGCGGTGCCCCCAAGAATGAAGAAGACGTTGAAGACGTTACTCCCAATAATGTTTCCGACCACAAGGTCGACTTGTCCCCGGATTGCGCCGATGGTGCATGTGGCCAGCTCGGGAAGTGAGGTGCCGAGAGCTACGAGGGTCAGGCCAATCACGTGATCAGATAGACCGAAGGCCTCCGCAATTGTGACCGCCCCGGTCACCAGTACGTTGCTACCCGCCCCGAGACCAACAAAGCCTCCTAGAATCAGAGCTGCCATTACTGGCAGCGATTTTGGTCCCGGAGGAGGGGGCTCGTTGATTGCCTCGGCTCCGGCGGGCTCCTTCTTTGCGCTCATGAAGCAGTAGGCGGAAAAGACAACGGCACCCGTGAGGAGCAAGAACCCCTCGACCCTGGAGTAGAAGCCCCCAAGAGCGCCGATGGGGATGAGGGCAGTCGACACGAGCAAGAACGGTACTTCCTTTTTCAAGAGGCTGTGCCGAGCAGCCAGGGGGCGGATGAGGGCCACGAAGCCGAGAACGAGTCCGAGGTTGGCAACGTTGCTACCAATGACGTTGCCGACGACGATACCCGGGTTACCTGTCCATGCCGCAAAGAGGCTGACGGCGAACTCGGGTGCGCTGGTACCATACGCGACGATGGTCAAGCCTATTGCAAGCGGCGAAAGACCAAAACGAGCCGCTAGGGCAGAGGCCCCTCGAACGAGCACCTCCGCGCTCGCAACGAGAAGAATAAGCCCGGCAGCAACCTGAAGCCAGGGTAGCACCGGATATCATCCTATATCAGGGATTACTAAACCGTCAGGCAGATCTCAGCTGCTGGGTAGCCTTTGCGCGGCCATGCCGCCTAAGACCGTACTCATGGCAGAGTCGACGCATGGTATGGACCGAGATGTCCAGGATTTCCGCCATTGTCTTGTTGTCCATTCGATCGAAATTGGCAATGACGAAGTTTCGCCTGTCTTCTAGCGGCGGCTTGCCCTGCGTGGATTGAGTGCCGTCTCGCATCTCGAGGCGAACGTAGCCTGGAGCGCTGTACACCACCACGCCGAACTTTTGGACCGAGGGGTCGAAAAGGGTTCGTCCCTTTCGGTACTTCTTGTCGGGGCTGATGGCCATCTTCTTGAGGCGCTTCACGCGCTCGGCCGCCGCCTTTATCATTGGCAGACGCTCGGCGGCTACCTCGGGGCTAGCGAGTTTCGGCAAAGCCTTGGTGCTGCGATTAGCGGCGGTTCGGGCTGCTCGGGTCGGGCGAGGGGGCTGGCGCCTTGGGCGGGGAAGCTCCTCCATCAGCTCTCCCTCGGAACTCGTCTCGTCATCGTCGTCGTCCGTCTTCCCACCTTGAGTGACGAGCCCATCGACTAGCAATGGCTCCTCTGGATCGTGGTCTTCAGCGCTCTCGAGCTGAGCCTGGATTCGATTCCATTGGATTGCATCTTCGTTGAGCTCCCGCCTTGAAAAACCCATGGACATGCTCCTTGGCTTGGTTCTTGGCGCGCCAGGCGCGCTAGAGAGATTCCGGACCCACGCCCCATTCTCCCCAGTTGAGGCGAGTGAGACGTGCCGGTGTATGGTCATGTGTGGCAACGCAAGTCAACCAAGTATAACGTCACCATGGGTATAGGGCAACGGTTATCACCTCTGATGGAGCCCATTCGTCTCTGACTGGGGCGAGAGACAAAACTTCAAATAGAATAGGGTTTTAGCGCTGGCGCGCACTTGTGGTGCACGCTGGCTTGGTGAGTGGCGTCCACGTCTTCGTCCACGATGGTGGCCTCGGGTGGAGCGCGATAATGCTCTTTGGTGAGGCCGTCATGGAGCAAGGCCCTTCTCTTCCCAACAAGGAAATCGTGGGATTGTCCATGCCGACGATGCGCATATCCTTGGAGAGGGCCGAAGGAGGCTGAACGAGCATGCCCCGTAAGCTACCTACCCGCGGCTCGTCATGGCCGAGGGAGAGGAATGCCTTCCACGCCGAGCGGGCGCTCGTGGCGACACAAACGCCAACGAGCATTGGATGAAGTGCCCAGGAGAGGATTCGAACCTCCACGGCCGTGAAGCCACTAGAACCTGAATCTAGCGTGTCTGCCAGTTCCACCACCTGGGCAATTCTTGGTAATTCCAATGTAGACGTAGCGCGACCATCGGGCTAGGGTCAAGCAAAGACGTTCGCCATGGAACTGGTTAGAGCTACGTTCGGAGGAAGATAGTGGTGTTGTTCTTCTACGCTGTCGCCGTTGTTGCCGTACTTTTCGCGATGTATTGGGCTCAAAGGGCCTTTGGCCTCTGGGCTTCTCTTGCCGTGGCCCTGGTGGGCGGCATCTTCATTCGTTTCGTGCCCTTTCCCTTTGGGACTCTCTTGGCCGCGGCTGCTGCCGTGCCGGTGATCTATGGGGCGCGCCTTTCTCTATTTCGGCGTCAGGGCGGACCTTCACCGGAAGACGCGGTCCCCGGCGCTTCAATCGACGATGACGACGGCGCACCCCCACATAACGGCAAGGCGCCCTGATGAAGCGTGAGCCAAATGACGTGAAGCCTTGCTGCCAACAAATGGTCGGTCGGTGCTGAGAACGGCCCGGTGGCGCGTGGCAGCTTGAAAAGAAGCGAGCAATTCACCGATGACCCTGTTTGGGCGGCTGCGCTGGCAAAGCACACCCATTTCCTCGAGGCGAGGGTCTTCTTGAGGAAGAGCCGGATGCCAAATGGCTTCGGGCAAGAAAAAGCCCGCCTCTAGGGCGGGCTTTGGTGACTCTCGGTGCTGCTTGGATGTCCTGTTGGCGTCCCCGGCGGGAATCGAACCCGCGTTACCGGCTTGAAAGGCCAGCGTCCTGGGCCACTAGACGACGGGGACGTTATTCGGTTTGCAAGATCACAGTTCTTATGGGTCGCGAAGGAATCGAACCTTCGACCGTTGGGTTAAAAGCCCACTGCTCTACCAACTGAGCTAGCGACCC
>SKWY01000165.1 GCA_007128675.1 Deltaproteobacteria bacterium
AATATCTCGAGACCGGCTCGCGCCACGTTCTCCTCTGTCCGTCGATTGATCTCCGGTCCGAACAGTCGGCGAGTAATCGGGGGCAGCAGGTCGAAGAGCCAACCGAGCCCTCTCACCCGGGGCCGAACGTGCTCTAGGAGGAGTACTTGCCCATCCGTCCTCACCACACGCCGCAACTCCTGAAGCCCTCGGACAGGATCGGCCACCGAGCAGAAGACGCTCGTGGCAGTTACGGTGTCGAAGCCGTGATCCGGATAAGGGAGTTCCTCGACGTCGGCCTGCTCGATCAGCGCGCTCACTCCTATTCTCGTGGCTCGCTTGCCCGCGCCGCAAAGGGTATTTTTCGGCGAGTGCTTCGTCGGCTCGGCACCATCGACACGCCCGACACCCTCCTTCGATGGTACCGGCGGCTCGTCGCAAAGAAGTACGACGGCAGGCAACGTCGTAGACATACTGGCCGCCCACCGATCGCCGCTGATTTGCAGAGCCTAATCATCTCGATTGCGCAACCAAGTGTAGATCCTGGGGGCTACACGAGAATCCGCGGCGTCCTCCAGAGCCTCGGCATCACCGTATCCAGAAGCACCATTGCACGAATCTTGAGGGAGGCAGGCATAGAGCGTCGATTGGCCCCGCGGACCGAGCCAGGCCGTGCGCCGGTAGTCCAAATGCAAGGAAGGAGGAGGGAGCATGCCCGAAGGCATGTGACCGACGAGTGACGCCGCAGTTGGGCTGCCGCCGACGGCCTGGCGACGGGAGTCGGGGCCGATTGCCGCTCTCCACCCCGCTCCGAAGCGTGGCAGCCAAGGTGCTCGATTTTGCCGTAGAGTGAACTTGCGATCGAAGAGCCGATCTCTACTTCTGCTTTGGTCTCCGACGGCCAACTCGCTAGTATCGAAGCTACATGGGTATGACCAAGGACTCGAGAGTGACGTGCTGGGAATCTGGAGGGAGTAGAAACAATGATCATATTACGAATCATTGCCGTGCTCGTTGGGATAGCTTTGATGGTGGCCGGTTATTTCGTGCGCGCCGAGGCGGCCGATTTTCAAGCGAAGGGGAAGAAGACTACCGGGACGGTTGTCCGTGTGCTCTCGGCCACCTCTCCAGTCTCGCGTTTCACCGAGCGGAGAGTCAGTGACCCGGACGGCGTCCGCTTGACCAAGCTCGAGGTTAGCTACGATGTAGGCGGAAGCACGCTCACATTCACGAGCGATGCCTCGAGTTCCTACCGTGACTATCGGCGCGGCCAGAGCATCAGGATAGTCTACGATCGCGAGGACCCGGGCTCCGCGCGAGTAGCGGGGGCTCAAGGCTCTATGCGCGGCTTGATATTGATGGTGGTTGGAATTATCGTCAGCCTTTGGGGCCTGTTTGGAGGATCAAAGAAGCCTTCGCTGGCCGGTGGGCTTTGACCGGCGCCTTTGCGCCGACGTCACGGCCGCCTTCATCGAAGCCCTTGGCCGCTAACCCCACCTTGATCACCCCGGCAGACAGAGGGGCGCCTAAGTGGGCCATATTACTATGGGAATCCCTGTTTGGCTCCCAGCCGTGTAGATGCAGCCATGCATCTGCAGCTCACCAAGGTTCGCTCTGGCAAGTCTACCAAGCGCTACGCACGCCTCGTGCAAAGCTACCGGCGCGGTGAGGGCATGCCCGTTCAGAAGATCCTCGCCAACCTCGGTGAGTTGTCGGACCGAGAGATTTCAAATTTCCGCCTCGCCCTCGAGGCCTCACGCAAATCCAAAACCGTAGAGGGACTCCGCAACCGACACAAGATCAGCATTCTGCTTTTGTGCAACGAGCACGGATATCCGATTCGCTGGAGCACTCTGCCTGGGCGCACACGGGATGGGCACGCACTACAAGACTTGGTCGGAAACATAGAGAGACGGGACTGGGCGCATGGGGTACCCATCGTTTTTGATCGGGCAATGGGAGCAGCAGGCGCTGTCGCGCGGCTTTGCAAGAGCGAGTTGCGCTTTCTCACGGCCGTGCGTCGCTCCGAGATCCGCGGCTACACCAACAAGCTCCCCGATAGAGCGCTCACCGATCTTGGAGGCAGCGAGGAGGAAGCCGAGCACCGGCGGCTCTCTCTCGAAGCAGCAAGGCGAGTCGAGGCGTCCGGTATGCAGAAGGTGGACGAATCCCTTTATGTGCTCGACCTTGGCGTTACTACTCGCGGTCTGAAGCTTCTGGAAGCCAGCCCGATCTGCGAGCAGGACATCGACATCGAAAAGCTGGAAGGTGGTGCTCGTTGGTTGTTGCATGCTCGCCGCTACCGCGCACTACTCGATGACAAGACCTTCGCCACTCAAGCTGATATCGCCAGACAACAAGGCGTCTCACGAGCGCGCATGACGCAGATCATGAATCTCTTGCGACTCGATGAGTCTCTCCAGAAAGAGGTGTTGGCCGGAAACTACGGCTACATCTCTGACCGCTCGCTAAGAACAATAGCGACCCTTCGAAGCAAGGCGACACAGAAGCGGGCATTGCTCGAACACGCTGGGAGTACGCGCCCCGTAGACCCTTCTCGGAAGCCGAGATTTGAACAAAGAAGCACACTCGATGCATCGCAAGGCTCGTCCTGTACTTCAATCCTCAAATGTTCGTGGACATGCGCACGATGGGTGAGAGCTCCGAGATAGAAGCTCACGTCCGCGATCTCAATTCGCGTCTCAAGCGTAAGTCGAGCAAGTCTACCCGCGAGTCGGTCTACTCGGACGTCACAGGAAAGCTCGCGTCGCTTTCGATGCTATCGATCTACAAAGTGCAAATCGACGAAACGGAAGACGATAGCCACAAGCATTTCTTCTCGACGCCCTTGAGGCGTTGGGAGCCCATCGCGATGCCATAGTGCTCGCAGGAGCACAGGCGGTCTATCTGCATGTAGGCGCCGCCGACCTCGCAGTACGTCCGTACACTACCGATGGCGACCTAGTCCTCGACCCGGCGCGCCTTGGAGAGATACCGCCACTAGAGCGAGCCCTCACGGAGGCAAAATCGGGAACAAGCGCGCTCGCCGCATGAGTTCGTGATGCTCTCCTGCTCATGCACCCCATCACACTACAACTCGACGGTCGGCGTTGGAGCTAGACGCTCGGCTAGTGCCTTCTGGAGAAGGCCAAGCAATTTTGCAATCCTGAACGGCTTGCCCAAGTAGTACGGTGTGCCCACACATCTGGACACGTTCGAGAGACAAGCGACTCCGGAGACCAAAACGATCGGGATCCTCTCCTTCCCCGCATCCTCGATGAACATTCGGTATGCCATCTGCGGACCAGTCAGGTGCGGCATTTCCACGTCGAGAATCACAACGTCGGGAGAGTCTTCACACAGCATGTCTAGGCCTTCTTGGCCGTCGTGAGCGATTCTCACAAAATATTTCCTAGCGCTAAGAATGGCAGCAAGAAGCTCGGACACATCTGTGTCATCATCGACGATAAGGATGCTGGCCTCGTTGTTAGTCATATCCTTTCCCAGAAGAAGATAATTGATGCTCGTCACCAGGAAGGGATGGAGGTCGAGCGTCTTGCACAGAAATCGGCAATCGAACGCGAAACTTCGTTCCTGCTCCCGGGCGGCTTTCCACGTCTACCCGCCCCCTATGTGCACTGACTATTCGGCTGACGATAGACAGGCCAAGTCCAGCCCCCGGCGCAATCTGACCGGAGCCCTTGCGCCTTCGAAAGGGCAAGAAGATGTTCGGGATCTCGTCAGGTGGTATGCCAACACCGCGATCGGACACCGCCAGCTCGGCCTCGGTCTCGTCGGCAGATATAACGAGATCGATTGGCCCCCCGGCCGGAGAGTACTTGATGGCGTTGCTCAACAGATTGCTGACTACCTGCTCTATTCGAAAGCTGTCAGCACGAACAATGACTGGGCTGTCGGGGGCCTTCATGTGTACTTCGTGCAATGCAGATGCCCCCGCTGTCAGCTCGATCATGGCCCTTGCGGGAACTCT
>SKWY01000073.1 GCA_007128675.1 Deltaproteobacteria bacterium
CACATTCCAGTGCGCACCAGGAGATCGAACCGGCCAAGGTCCATCAGGGTAAGATAGCGGCCATTGTTCATGTGCAGGTTGACGTCCAGATCGGACGGCCAAACCCGCATCGGCACGACAGACACATCGAGAATCTCCATCGACGGTCTGCGAAAGCTACCCGCCAGGAAGAGCAATGTACGAGTCAAGGAGGGGTTCATAAACGAATACTACCTGCCCTACTAGGAACGAGCTGGAAACCCGAACCGAATACCTGGACCATACACGCAACGCCACTTCCGTACTCGAGCAAGGTTGGCGGCTCTTTCGAGCCAACCAACCCAACAAGGCCGGTGTCCAAGAAGACACCGGCCCCGTGAAAAGCTACTACTCAAAAAAACCAGGCTTGGCGATTACTCGTCGGCTTCCTCGGCCTCGGCAGCATCGGCAACCTCGGCCTCTTCGGTCTCCTCGGCCTCCGCTACCTCGGTGTCCTCGGTCTCCTCGGCGTCCTCGGCTATCTCCTCGGCCTCATCATCGGTAGCCTTCTCGGCCTTCTCGTCACAATCGGCCTCTTCGGCGACCTCATCAGCCTCGGCGGGAGCTTCGGCTTCCACTACCTCCTCGATGACTTCAGCGGGCTCGGCCTCTTCGGCGGCCATGGGCTGCGTGGCAGCCTTGGAGCCAGCACAAGCGATCACGAAGGGGACCAGGAGAGCCAGGAGCAAGATGAGCGTTTTCTTCATTTTCGACTCCATCAAATAGGGTTAATCGGTTACCTCGCAGCGTCTTACTTGCGGCCCCGTTAGGAACAACCGGGGCGGAGCAGGGGGAAGCTGCCAGATATCTCGGCCGTTTACCAGCCCTAGATGACCATTTTTTGCATTTTTCGGCCAAATACTCCTCAAAACCAGTCAGAATACCGGACCATCACCATATCAAAACCCCTTCATTCGAAGCCGCACACCACTACTAGAGTGCCAAATGGGCGCGCGCCGATTAGCTCACACGGTCCATGGCTCTGGGCCCAGAGATACTCTTCTTCTACATGGCCTGCTCGGTTCACGACGCAGCATGTCCTCATTGGCCCGATGCTGGTCGCGCGCGGCACCAGACCGAAGAATTATCGTCCCCGATCTACCGGGGCACGGCGAGTCACCGAGCATGCCCATTGGAGCGGCTCTCGTCGATCTCGCCCTCGAAGTGATCTCCCTCGCGAAGGCAATGACCAGCTCGCCCTTCGACGTAGCCGGCCACTCGCTCGGAGGCCGGATTGCCCTGAAGTCCCTGGAGATGGCGACGGAGCAGATTGAGGCGGTCATCATGCTCGACATAGGACCAGGCCCATTGTCGGATGGACTCGCTGCGGGGCCCATGATGCGTCTTCTCGTCGAGGCTCCCTCACGCTTTCGCAGCCGGAAAGAGGCGCGGGATCATCTGATATCGAGGGGGGCCGACAGGACTTCGGCCAACTGGCTGGCCTTGAATCTCGGCCCGGCCGAGGACAAAGGCTGGGTGGAGTGGCGCATCGACAGAAGAGAGGTTGCTCGCTTTCATGAACGCCAGAGCAAAGAGGATTTATGGCACGTCTTGAACGAGACGATGAGACACCCAGGTCGAGTCATCTGCATACGAGGAGGGGACTCGAGGTACATTGACGACTCCGACGCCGAGCGAATGGAGGCATTGGGAGTCGAGGTCGCAACCGTGCCTGGTGCGGGACACTTCTTCAGCGGGAAGGCAAGGGAAGAGCTGACACGCCTTCTTTCAAAAATCAGCTTGACCGCCCCTTGTCTTGGATGCAATGCGAGAGGCGACCTCCACACAAGCAGGGGATAGGCAGGTTTCTTCACGATGCAAAGAGTAGTGGTCTTGATGTCCGGAGGCCTGGACTCGGCAACGGTGCTCGCAATGGCACAAGCCGCCGGCCGTGCCGTCCATACTCTGACGTTGAGCTATGGGCAGCGCCACATGGCGGAGATCGAAGCGGCCCGGCGTATTGCGCAAGACGCCAAGGTAGACTCCCACCGTGAGATAGGGGTCGATCTGTCGGCCATAGGCAGCTCGGCCTTGACCGATGTGACGATTCCAGTGCCAGAGGCAAGAAACCAAGAAGCCGTCCAAAACAGAGAAGTCCCCGTCACGTACGTTCCCGCCAGAAACACCATCATGCTCTCGGTTGCCTTGGCCCTGGCCGAGTCCATAGGCGCGAAAGAGATCTGGTGCGGGGTCAACGCGGTGGACTACTCGGGTTATCCAGACTGCCGGCCCGAGTTCATCCGAGCCTTCGAGGATCTTGCCCGAATAGCAACTCGGGCGGGCATCCAGGGTGACCGCATCCTGATCAAGGCGCCCCTAATAAGAATGAGCAAGTCCGAGATCATCAAGGCCGGCACCGGACTCGGAGTCGATTACTCGCTTACGGTCTCTTGCTATCAGGCCACTTTGTCCGGGACTGCCTGCGGCCGGTGCGAGGCCTGTTCGATGAGAAGGCTCGGCTTCGAGGGAGCGGGCCTCCCTGACCCGACGAGGTACTAGCCAGCCTGTTAGTCGGAGCGTTCTTGGAAGGCCGGGAGCTGTTACACGGCTTTACAAAATACAGGGGCGTGTCCAAACATGCGACAGCTAGTCTGCGTTTTCGGGGAGGGAGCGCACCCGGGACTAGCTCCGGTCGAGTAACGACAGCTACCATTCCTCCCCAAAGCCACCTCGCCTCTTGGCAACAGGCAAGCTTAACCTTTCTAAATTCGAGCGTTTAGGGGAGCGCTAGACGTCCAGATAGATCCCCATGGAGGCCTAGCCAGGTGAAGGAGGCCATGCCGAAAACGATCCTCCAAGTCCCCGTGTCCTAACTTGCTACGCTGACCGAAGTAAAGACAGTCGGCTCAAGACCCTGGAAATCACTGAAAAAATCACAACACCATCGCTTCCCTGTCCAACAAACGGCCTCTTGCCCGCCTTCGGACATGATATCCAACAGGTGAAGACCCTCCGGCATAGCCTCAAGATTTCAGGTGCTTGGCCTCGACGCAAGTCGTGGCACGAAAACTGCTTGTCACCGTCGCCAAGCAGGCATCGAGCCTGATGCCGCGAAAAGCTTTGCTTCATATTCTGAATCACGGAGGATGAGATGAGACGCATCACACTGACCATTGCTAGCCTAGGCCTCGCTTTCTTCCTGGCTGCATGTAATGCCGAGGGTCAGTTCGATGCCACACCGGCTGCGAGCACCGGCGAGCAGGTGCAACGTATAGTGGGAGGCAGCACCTTCGATGGTCTGCCGGCTGTCGGAGCCTTCGTCTACCACGGAGAGCAGCATTGCACCGGAACGGTCGTAGCCCCGAGAACGGTGTTGACCGCGGCTCATTGCGTCCGTGGCTTCCAGGCCGACCGAATGCGCTTCGTGCTTGGCCCTTCCGCGTTCAGCCCAGAAGCCGACATCCCCGTCGCCTCCATGCAAGCTCACCCAAGCTACAATGCCTGGTCGCTCGCCAATGACATCGGCGTCGTCTACCTCGCCGAGGATGCGCCCGTAGAGCCCATGGGAGTAGTAAGACACATGGACTCCTCCTGGGTCGGCGAGAGCCTATTCTTCGTCGGATATGGCGTCAGCAACGGCTTCAATCAAACCGGAGCAGGCATCAAGCGCGCAGTTTGGATGGACATCTCTCGGGTCAACCCAACCTCGTTCCGCTATGACGATCCCCACCGCAACACATGTAATGGGGACTCGGGAGGACCGGCTTTCTACCGTGACGCGGGCGGCAACTACCTCTTGGCCGGCGTGACATCTCATGGCGACCGCTACTGCACTGACTATGGCGTCAACGTCCGGGTCGACACATACCTCGATTGGCTGGACCTTCCCGACGAGCCCGAAGTCGATCCCTGCCAGGGCGAAACCTTCGAGGGTCGCTGCGATGGGAACGTCCTCATCTGGTGCGAGGATAACGAGGTGCGCCAGCAGAACTGCTCCGATAGCGACACCATATGTGGCTATGCTCCAGACCAGGGCTATCATGCTTGCATAGAGCCGGAGCCGGAGCCGGAACCCGAGCCGGAGCCGGAACCCGAGCCGGAAGACCCCTGCCAGGGAGAGACCTTCGTGGGCCGGTGTGATGGCGACATCGTCATCTGGTGCGAGAACGAGGAAGTACGCCAGGTCGACTGCTCGAACTCTGATAAGACCTGCGGGTTCGACGATGGTCAAGGCTACTATGCTTGCGTGGATATGGCGGAGCCCGAACCCGAGCCGGAGCCGGAAGACCCCTGCCAGGGAGAGACCTTCGAGGGCCGCTGTGATGGCGACACAGTCATCTGGTGCGAGAACGAGGAGATCATGACGGTCGACTGCGGCGAGCATGACCGCACCTGCGGATACAGCAGCACCCACGACTACTACGGCTGCCTCTTCTAGTCCGAGACAGACACGCGCCTAGATATCAAGGCCCGGCGAGCGTCACCTTGCTCGTCGGGCTTTTGCGTTTAGGGCGAAGCGCCGTCGCAAGCCATGCGCTCTTCCACGGAGCCTCTCTCTTTCCTGGGCATGGGAGCAAGATCCCACACCCTCAAAAGGTGTTACCCATGTCTCCGGTTTGGACCTGGACCGCGGTCGAGCGCGAGCGGGGTTTGCGGGCGCGATTTGCGGGAGGATCGGCGGTTGCGAGCGCGATTTGCGGGAGTAGCGGGCGCGCGCTGGCTTTGCGAGAGCGATGAGTGGACCTGCGGATCGCGGGGCTAGGGCAGCTCCCATTCGATCGAGAGGGCGTCCGGCGGACCATCGACCCAGACGCCGGCAAAAGGCCCGCCGCCATCGAGCACGCAGTCACCTTGATCAGAGATCCGGCCTTGGCCCTCGGAGATCGTGAATGAAACGATGCACCTGATGAGCTCCCCATCCCTATGGTAGCCAAATCGCAGCTCATAGCTGCCGCCCTCCTCTAGGGACGCGTCCTCGTGACAGGCCACGGTTTCGCCACACAGGCCTACCTGAGTCGTTCCAGGCTGCGGGTCCTGCTCGTACTCCAAGGGAGGTCCAATGCTGGGTGGTCCGCTGTACTCACCAAGGCCCCATAAGGGCGAAGGGCTTCGAAAGGGATCGAGCACCAATACATCCACCAGAAGCAGATCGGGATCCACGCACTCCCCGTCGTGGCAACGCCATGGCGTCACGCACGCCCCACAGAGCCCACCGCACCCGTCAGAACCACACTCTCTGCCTTCGCATCGAGGCGTGCAGGAACCTGCACAGACCCCGAGAATGCACTGCTCTTCGGGATCGCAGCTTCCACACTCGCCGCCACAACCATCGGGGCCGCACTCCGCGTCCCCGCAGTCCGGTACGCACTCGACGCAAACACCGCCATCGCAAACCTGACCGTCGCCGCACACTCCACAGAGGCCCCCACAGCCATCGGGGCCGCAGTTGCGCCCTAGGCATTGCGGCACGCAAGGACAGTGCTCGGCAGGCAGGCAAAAGAAGTCCTCTGGGTTCTCACTCTCTCCAAGATCCACGCAGCATCCACCCGGCAAAACCAAACAGTCCTCCGGACCATCGGGGCACCCAACCGTACAAAAGTTGATTCGATTATCCTCACTGGCAAGGCAGATCTCGGTCCGCGTAAGATCGCAATCGACGACGCCGTCTGGACATGCCTGCCCCGGTCCAGATGTCCCGCCCCTGACACAAAGATCCCACTCTCCACCATCCACGTCCAGGAAGGTGAGACATGCGACGTTGCCTTCTCCGCAAATCGAGGGATCCTCCTCGCAGAAGTCGCTGCAAAAGGGCTCGGGTTCATAGGGCAAGCATAAATGGCTCTCGCAGTCGGCGCCCGATTCGCAGGGATCACCGATCTCGCCTTCCCCCGTCGGCACGCAGACCATGACCGTCGAGCCTCTACCGTCGGCAACAGGAAAGCAGCGAAATCCTTCCGGGCAAGGAGGGTCATCGGGCTCGCATGTAGCGGTACAGATTGGACCACCATCTTCTGGAGGGAGCTCGAGGCACACGCCCCCATGGCATTGTGAAGCACCTAGAGGACAGGGCGGGCCGTAGACCAGCTCCGGCTCCACGCATCGCTCCGTCGCCGGAGAACAGACTAGATCGGGAGGACATCCATGAACGGAGCAGCGGCCTTCACAACCGCCACAGCCGGCCAGCATGTAGACGGCAAACAGAACGAGGAGGCCGTAGACGCCCGTTGCAACACCGGCAAGTAGACCTGAACGTCCGAGCCTGGCGGATTTCACTAGCTTCTCCCGCGACGGGCCGCCAACTTTGCAAGGCCCTCGTAATGAAGGCGCGCGATTCGCCCAACTCGTTGGATATCTCGACTGTTCATCCATGCGCAAACCGGCATTGCAATCAATGGCACGGCACGGCCGACGCCAGGCCATCCTCTCCTGCGCAATAGACCAAAGGCCAACCGCGCCAGGATTGGCGTGCCTCCTCTGAGGATAGGCCTGACCCCGTTGCCGCGAGCCACGATGTCGAGCACCTCTTGCTGTGCCGCCCTGGACTTGAGGTTGACCCCATAGAGCAGAGCTACATCGACAGCCACCGAGATCTGCAGGTACGACACCATTACCAAGTCGAGGGGGACGGCCGCGAGGCCAAAGACCCCGCTGACGAGCCCTCCAGTCCCAGCAAACGACATCTTGCGATCGATCAGAAGATCAACGGCCTCACGTCTTGCGATACCAGGGTTGGTCTCATTCAAGGTCCGCAGCCTTCGCCCGCCACGCTCGATCTCTCCCAGTATCACCTCATCCACCTGCCGAAAGGCGAGGTCTCGAAAAGAGCGTGCAGACGGAACACCCCAAGCAGGCGCCCTTTGGTTCATTCCGCGGAGACCTCTAACGGGAAGCGGGCAACCTCTTTGTGGTCCAGCTCCAAGACGATCTCGTAGGTCCCTGGTCGCTCCGCTGGGAAGCCCACCCATTCAATGACGTAGTCAACGGCGGTGCCCCTTCCGTCAAAGGAGACCTCGCCGGACGCGTCGGCGACTTCTCGTCCGCGGGGATTGAGAATACGAGCGGCGAGCCGAGCAATGACCGCTCTATCCGCCGATAAACGCACACAGCTCGAGAACTCTTGAATCCGGGACGGGAATCTTTCGACCTTGAACCCCTCCAGGCGGCCAGTTGGAGCGCAGCCTCGAGCGCTGGCCCGGTGCCCGTGCGCATGAACTACCTTTCGAACAGTGTACTCCGCTTGCTTCAGCCTCCGGCGCTCTGGCACCTCTTCTCGTTCCACCGACTGCCTTTTTAGACCATCGACCCCCGGCACTGATCCGACGGGAAGATTCAAGTTGGGAACGCTTATGCTCGGCAGGGAAGGCCCTTCAGCCTTCTTCCCATCATCGGCACCATCGCCCTCGGCCGCCTGATCGAGATCATCGCCCTGGTCCGCGGCATCATCCTCGGCTGAAGGAGCCTCACTCTCACTGCTTTCCGCGGGCTCATCCTCACCCTCCGTCTCGCCTTCAGCCGGCTCTGCCGCCTGCTCTTCACCGTCCTTTTTCTCTTTCTCCGGCGGCTCGTGAGAATCAGCAGCGACCGGTGTAGCCCCCACAACGAGCAAGAGGGCCATACCAAAAACGAAATTCAATCTAATGATCTTGGCTATCATCGCAGATTCACCCGTCTCGAGAGATCAAGCGGTAGATCCAGCGGCCCAGAGGCCAACTCCCCACGAATACCGACATCCGCGCTCCCCGACTGAATCGCATGATACACCGCCTGACCTGTTTCGGCGAAGGAGAGCCTGACCGGAATCGAAAACGATGCATGCCTATTGGCCTCGAGCCGAGGAGGACGAGCATTCCCGGAAGCAACGTCCTGACCCGCGACACGAAGAGCGTAGGAGAGCCCATCCAGCGGCACGGGGAAAGCATTGGGGTTGTGGAGGCCAAGCTCGATGTTGAAGGTGACGCCGCTAAGGGAGAGATTACTGACGCTGGCTCCAGCCAGCTCTACCTCGGGGAGGCTTGGCAAGCTCGTGCTGCCCTCACGGCTAAAAGGAAGGTTGAGCATGCCGGCCGGGGTCTCGAAACCCATGGAGCCCTCCGCCTTCCAATCGATCTCATCACGCTGAAGCAAGGAGAGCACGGACCCAGCAAGATCGACGAAGCGCACCTCAAAAGGCAAGGACACACTCGAAGAGCTTCTTGCCGCCATCTCGATGCCCTTCGGTTGCACGCCGCTGGTGAGACGTCTGCCGTCGATGTCGAACGCATAGGATAGCTTGTCCAGGCGCAAAGCAACGTCGTTGGGGTTCTCTACTTTCCAGATCAGATCGAGGGTCAGACCACCGAGGGAGAGATCTCGAACGTTGGCTGCCTGAAAATGGAGTGTAGGCCTATCGAAAAGCGACCCGAGCAGCCTTTGAATATGCGCGCATCCTCCCGAAAGAACCGAAAGAGTGTAGACAAGACACGCCGCCAGCAAGAGACGCGATGTCGAGGCGGATCGCATTCTGCCTTGGGGCAAGGAGCTCGAGGGAAGGGCTGCGGAACCACCCGAGAAAGACTCATCGGTTCCAAGGGGCCTGTTCTTGGCCACTGCCGAATGTCGCGAGGTGGTCTTGGCGCTCATATTCGGTTGACGCCTCTTACCGCGAAAAGATTCACCCACCGCCTTGTTGGGCGGCCCCGCCATCGTCGTCCTCTTCATCAATAACCACCGACTTCACCTGCTCCACGAAAAGCTCTATCCGCTCCTGGTCGGATGGATCCAGATCAATGAAGCGAACCCCCATTCCCAAGCCATCGTTCCCATCCGGGATGTTCACGACCTCGCCCTTGCAGCGCAGCGATGGACCATCATCGCCAGGAATCTGGAAGGTGAGCTCGACCATCGTACCCACCGGATGAGGAATGGCGCGGTTGAAAAACGCTCCGCCCCGGGAAAGATTGCCACTAACGTGAAAGTACAGGTCGTTTCCCGCCGTGAGCTCCATCGTGATGGCGACGGAATGTCGCGGATGGGCGCGACGATCCTGTCCCTTACGCCGTTCCTTCATGAAATCCTCGTGCTCGTTGCGGCGATCCGTCATCGGCTTCCAACCTCTCGTTTTGGAGGCTATCTAGAGATGAACTCTAACCTAGCAGAGAAACCAGGATTATGGATCAAGAGTCTCCGCCGGCAGCCCATGAAGCGTCCTCTCCGCCAACCCTCGCAGCCGAAGAGGCTCGCCCCTTCAGAGACGATCCCCTCCAAGCTCACCGCGCCCGAGACTCATTCGTCCAGAATCACAATCCATATGGTTTTAGCAGAAATAAGGCTAAGAAAGTAGGGGGTGTCTATCTTGCCTCCCGCTCCCATCTGGACACGAGCCGCGTCAATCTTCGAGCATCGCATGCCCGCAGACCGACGAAGTGAACGCCGAGCATCGCTCTCTCTCCGCAGAAGGAGCGAACCTGCGCCCAGACAACCAACGGGTACTCGGCAAGATCGTCGTCCGGCTCCAAGGTAAGCCGAACTAGGGCGTCGAGGGCAAGAGGAGGAGCATCGAGAAGGCGAGCACCCTTCGCGGAGATATCCGCGGTCGTAACTCTGTAGTTGATCCCCTGGTGGCGCATCTCACCTGGCACCGGCAAGGGCAACCTGGTGCCGCTGCGCCCTCTTCGCCCCCTGCGGTCTACCTGGCGACGACGGTCATTCGTAAACCTGAAGATCCGTACGCCCCTGCCCCTCCGTTCGGCCTCGCGACGGTCCTCGGTAGGCCCGTTCGAGGTGACCTGGGCAGCCGGCGCGACAGCGTCCTCCCTGGGACGCCAAAGCCTACAAGGACGGTCGATTCGCAGCGCGGGTATGATCGGCGGGGTCAAGCTAGGAACGGCCATTACACTCCTCCGTGACGAAGCCCTTGCGTTCAAGCATCGTGCCAGACTCAACCCCATCCCCATTCCCCCTACTTTCGCAGGCTTGTAGATTCGCCTTCGCCGTTTCGATGCAAAGTGACGGCAAGGGTTATCCAAGAACCGCGGAGCGAAGATGCTCCACGTTCAATACCTGGACAGCCAGACAATGCCGGCCTCCAAGCGAGGCTACAAGACCTGCTGCCGCCGGACTCAGCCTTGACTGGTCACCTGGCGCAGCACGTCAATCTCCTCTAAAGCCTTGCCAGCGCCCATGACCACCGAGGAGAGGGGATCCTCGGCCAAGAACACGGGAAGACCCGTTTCCTCTCGGAGCAAGAGATCCAGGTTCTTCAGCAGAGCACCACCACCGGCGAGCACTATGCCCCGATCGGCAATATCTCCAGCCAGCTCGGGAGGCGTCCGCTCGAGGGTAACCTTTACTGCTTCCACTATGGCATTTATTGGCTCGGCAAGAGCGTCCCGTATCTCGTCGGCCGAGATCTCAAGTGGCCTCGGAACACCCGCGACCAGATCCCTCCCCTTGATCTCCATGGAAAGAGGCTCCTCGGTCG
Source organism: Deltaproteobacteria bacterium (assembly GCA_007128675.1). GTDB lineage: Bacteria > Myxococcota > Myxococcia > SLRQ01 > SLRQ01 > SKWY01. The sequence continues at coordinate 10,418 of SKWY01000073.1, forward strand.
GGTAGGCGGTTCCGATGCTCATCTTGATTAGCTCGGCGGTGCGCTCACCGATTAGCAAGTTGTACTTGCGCTTGACGTGCTGGATGATCGCCTCATCCATCTTGTCCCCCCCGACACGAACCGATCGGGAGTAGACTATTCCAGCCAGGGAGATCACCGCCACATCGCTGGTGCCGCCGCCGATGTCGACGATCATGTTTCCGGCCGGCTCGGTAATCGGCAATCCGGCTCCTATCGCCGCAGCCATTGGCTGCTCGATTAGATAGACCTCCCGCGCCCCAGCACTCTCCGCCGCCTCTCGAACCGCTCTACGCTCCACCTCCGTAATCCCCGAGGGGATGCCGATGATGATGCGCGGCTTCACGAGGGCCTTCCTGTTGTGTGCCGTTTGAATTAAGTAGCGCAGCATCGCTGCCGTAATCTCGAAGTCCGCGATTACACCGTCCTTCATCGGCCTTATGGCCACTATGTTTCCAGGAGTGCGGCCGAGCATCTCTTTGGCTTGCTTCCCAACGGCGAGCACTTTCTTGATCCCCCGCGAGTCCTGCTGCACGGCGACCACGGAAGGTTCATTGGAAACGATTCCCACCCCCTTGATGAATATGAGGGTGTTGGCCGTACCGAGATCGGCAGCCAAGTCTCGAGAGAAGAGCCTGTAGAGCCAGTTCAACATTAGCCGGGAAGGATCAACGGCGTAGCAGCCGCGTTCGATGGATATTCGGTATCTGCCCTCTTGTCGGGAAAATCACAAGCAGAAATGAGATTCCAAACCAAGAAGAATCGATGAGTCTCATAGCAGAGCATAGCATTCCTTCGCGTGCGATACCTTCCTGGCCCTTGTATGTCTGCTCGAAATGCGATTCTTCCAAGGAAAACCCCTCCGAGGCAAACCCCTTCCGCCGAAAGCGTGCTCGTCGCGCGTCGGCTTCGACAACTTGTCAATTTTTGACCGTGCCCAGTGTGGATGCTGACATATTGATCACTTCGAGCAAGGAATCGAGGCTTGCGCAAATGGTCGAATCGAGGAGTTACGGTGGATTGGAGCCCTCCTGGACACGACCTGTTTTTTGGCACGAAAAGTGGAGCACTTCTTCAAAGGTGATCAGCTCATCCTTGGCGACAGCCATTGGAGCCAAGCCCCCTTACATGCAAAACCCAGATGAACCGGCACGCCAATCATGAAGGATTCATGCCCAGGCCCGTAGAGCCCCGAGGGATCGACTCTCATCGGGGGCTTTTCGGTGCAGCCTCGAGACGAGGTGCACCTACACTGCCCAGGCGCCCGAGGAATCTCCATTCAAGGCTCTTCAATCGCCTCATATACTCCTTGGCGCTTGCAGCCGCGATGCTGATTCTCGCGGCTCATCTGACACATAGCGAGACGCTCGAGGAGAATGAGCACGCTGAGCTGCCCTGGCCTGGCGACCCTATACTCTATGCCCTGGAGGTTCACGGTCCCGAGGGCGAGCTGCTCTTTCGGCCTCGAGTCCTCGGACACGCCGATCGCCCAGCGCGTCTCGATCTCTTGGGAGAGTCGGAGAATCATGATCCGCGAACACCTCGTCTACGCCTGTTACTCGACGGCCTCGCGGCAAGGGACGGTCTGGATCTTTCGATGGATCTGACCGTGGGAGACCTGGTCGAGAGTTACTCTTTGCGCCTGAGGATGCCCATGAACGAGCGGCAATCAATCAACGTCCCCACCGATGACGGCCGCTCGCTCGAGATCAACCTTCGAGCATTCAAGGTCGGAACCAAGGCGTTTGGGGCCTACATGGAGGCGATGGAGCGTAGGACGCTGACCCAGAGCACGCCGGAGGCGTAAAAAAACGCCGTCGCGGCGGGCTAATCACTAGCGGACAGACGACGCAGCTCGTCGAATCCAGGCAAGGTAGAGAGGTCCGGCACAAGGACTATCTCTATCCTCCTGTTGGCGGCCCGGCCCTCGGGGGTCTCGTTGTCGGCGGCCGGCTTGAACTCCCCGAAGCTCGCCGCGCTCACGTTTTCATTCGGCACGCCGGCCTCGATCATCTCGTTCACGACGGTTATGGCACGAGCCGAGGCCAGCTCCCAGTTCGATGGGAACTGGGCGGTACGAATCGGAACGTTGTCCGTATGCCCCTCGACCTGGAAGCGCCGGCCGGAGAGCTCGGCCAAAACCCCGGCTACCTCCTGCACGGCCGCGCGGCCATCTTCCGATAGGCGGGCAGAGCCCGAGCCGAAGAGCACATCGGTGGCCATCTCCACGACCATTCTACCCTCCACGATGCGAACGCGAAGCCTGCCGGCATCGATGAGGTCCTGGAAGCGGGAAACCAGATCCTGAAATTCGGCTATTCGTCTGTCGGCAGCCGCCTTCCTCGCGGAGAGCTCGGCGAGAGCACGCTCCATCTCCTCCACCGACTCCCGAAGCTGAGAACGATCGCTCACGACCTTCGCCAGCTCGCCTGTCAGCCTCTTCTGCTCGGCTTCGCCCGCGGCAAGCTCACTCTTCTTGGCCTCGATCCTTGTCTCTAGCTCCTGGATTCTTCTACCCAGCTCGGCTGACCGAGCCATCTCGGCCTCTAGGGAGGCGTCTCGCTCATCGATCGTGTCCTGCATGGCGATCCTAGTTCGGCGAAAAGAGTCCTCCAGCTCGTCATAACGCTTCTTGCTGACGACGCAGCCGGAAACGAGCAAGGACACCAAAACTAGGATCACAGGTCCACAAGGTAGCCTCATGACGATCTCTCCTCTTCCCCGAAGGCCAAAATGGCCAAAGCAAGAGCTAGTTGTTAGCGGGAGTAGGCTGACGGGTCAAGGCCACAGCCCCGGAAACATCTCCTCTATGGGGCGCTTCTGGCAATACGAGAAGGCGGCCGCCACAGCCCATACTCTCGAGCCAGAGCCCGCCGAAGCTCCGCTATGTGACCCGGCCCCGTTCCGCAGCAGCCACCCACGATGCTCGCGCCCGACTCCACCCACTGCCTCGCGAGAGCCGCGTGAGCTATCGCTCCCTCTGGACCAGCGCCCCAGCCTAGGCCTTCGCCCATCCCGCCGGCGTTGGCGTAGACTCCTACTCTTACCCGATGTCGACTTGCCACGGCCCTTACAAGCGCCTCGACGTAAGGCAGAGCCCTGCTCGCGGCGACGCAATTTACGAGCACGGCCAAGGCTCCGGCTCCTGCCGCCTCCTCCCCGGCGGCGGCCATCTCCGCCGTCGTCATCAGGGAGCCGTCGGGACCCGGAGTAAACGCCGCCCACGTCCGAAGGCCCGTATCCAGAGCACACTCCACGGCAACCTGGGCCTCCCTTGCAGAGCAAAAGGTCTCACATAAAAGAAGATCCACGCCGGCCTCGGCCAGGAAATCGCAAACCAGCTTGTGGCTCCTTCTTGCCTGCCTCGGACCCGGCGAGAGATCGGGCCGGTAGCAGTCTTTCACCGGTGCCACCGATCCGGCGATCCACTGCTCTTCGACAACGGCCTCCCGCGCCAATCGAACTGCGAGGCGAGCAAGATCTTCCCATCTCTCGCCAACAGTCTCGGGCCGAGTCCGAAAGGTCGTTGCCGTATGAACGACAGCACCCGCGGCGGCGTAGTCGCGATGAATGTCGCTTACCACACTTGGGGCTGTGTCCAGGGCATTCGCGCTCCAAGCGGGCGCGGG
>SKWY01000480.1 GCA_007128675.1 Deltaproteobacteria bacterium
GCATCGAGGCCGAAAGCCCCTCGAATACACCCCATCGCCAGCGCATCGGATCATCATCCTCCGCCCGGCGCTCCAAGAGCCCCGACTCTGACGCCGGCTACGGCCAAGGCAGGCAACACTCGAAGGAGCACTCGGCGGCCGCCACATCCAGGAGCCAACCAAAGCCGAGCATCGAGGCCGAAAGCCCCTCGAATACACCCCATCGCCAGCGCATCGGACCATCATCCTCCTCCCGGCGCTCAACGAGCCCCGACTCTGGCGCCGGCTACGGCCCTGCGAGTAGACCGGGCCAATCGAAAGCCGCCCAGCCCCCAAACGAAGGAGCCAGCTCGTCTGCTTCATCGGCGCAAGGTCCCCGGGATCATGGAGGCCGCGCTATCACCTCTTCCAAGGTGGAGCGCTACCTAGCACCGCCCAATACTCAACGCGGAGCAATCAGCCAAAGTGAAGCTCGCAGCCCAGATGAGGCCTCACTCGAGAGCCCAGTTCTTGCTGCTCCCGACAAACCCTCCTCATGCAGCGCCGGCACACGGGTCAGCGGTCCTCTCATGAACCCAGCTCGGCTTCCCGACGAAGCTGCCGGCCTGCGCCGCATCTTCCCTCACCGCGACCTTGCCCATGGCACCGATGAGCTTGTCGGAGCCATCGAACGCGCGGCATTGCACCTTTACGACTCGAACCTGCCTCCCCTCATGGTCGGGAATCTCTCTGGACCAAGAGGCGATCAGGCCGGCGCCGACCCATTCCACCCCAGCCGCTATGCCCGGGGCCAGGGAGCAGGCCGATCAGGCGATTTGCTCTTCTTCGTCAACGACGCACTCGGCAGGCCCGTGCCTCCCGTGGACACAGCCATCCCCTTCGACTCGAAGGGGCGCAGCATAGCTGGCGTCCGCCGCATCTACCTGGAGGCAAATGAAACCATACCGCCAGGATGTCACCTTTCCAGACGAAGGGCCGACCTCATGGAGGTCGCATGCCCCATGCCGCCAGGCACCTTCACCATCGACTTCGATAGAACCTGGCAGCTGGTCCGCTCCATACTCACCGACCCTGTCGTGGGACCAGTCGATCCCAAAACAGGTGAGGTCCGCCCCGACGGCAGCGGAGTCCGTTTCATCTTCGTCTCAAAGAGCATCAAGCAGAGGCTTCTCGATGCGGCCCGAAAGGCAAGAGAACCGGCAGAACTCGTGGAGATCGCCTCGGTGCTACTCCATGCACCCTCCAATGCCCCACCTTTCAACCGTTTCCTACGCCTCGATCTGTGGTGCACTCGAGAGGACCGTGAGCGTTGCGGCTGCGACGATGGATCCGCCCCGTGGCGACGCTGGCAGGAGGGAAGGCATATCGATCTCTCAGCGGAAAGAGAACGAGAAAGAAGGGTTGCCTTGAGTCGTGACGGATAGGCGGCTTTCCCTGATTCGCACGAGCGACACGAGAGCCTCGCGTTCCCCCTAATGCCACAGATCACCTCGAACCACGGCTCATTCATTCGCGCAGCGCGTCAGTGAAATCCTGTTGGGCTCGGACAGGCCATCCCTCTCGATGATCTGATCGATCCACCAAATCGGAGCGTGCCGGCAAACGCCTCGCGCGGCCATGCTCCCTCCACGCTCAATCATGGTCGTCAAGGCCTGGACATTTACCTCTGTCGGCTCCGGCTCCAAATGGACCAGTGCCTCCACGAGCTCACCTGGTTGGCCAACCTGTCCTGTCGTCATCACTGTCCGAAGACGTTCGGCTACGCCATCTGGCGCCACAATCGCCAAGAACCGCGCGGCGCAGGCCTGGGCGACAGACGGAACCTCTAGCCTCTCATACGCCTCGTCTAGAGCAGATTCGGGCTCATCTCCCCGAATAGCCTCCTCGAGAGACCGGCACACTGAAGACATGGTGCGAGCGGTGTAGATGCCCACGTCATCGCCCTCGGGCTCGACGAACCTCACCCGCAGCTCACCTTCCGCATCGGCCACTACCAGCCCCCCAAGAACCGTGACTCTGCCAGTCACCAAGCTATAGACAATTCGACCATTCTTGGCGCTGGCCGCCAGGGTTCTTCTGTGCGGCCACAAAGTGCCGGTACGCACGGTCATAGTATACGCGGGCGGATGAGATCCTCCCCCAAACGCAATTTGAGACACGGCTAGGGCCGTCTCGCGATCATTGATGCCGATCGCCGACAGAAGCGGCAGGAGATCTCCCAAACGGAGGATGGCCGCCGGCTCATGGAGACTCCCCCCCGCAAGCCAAACTCGGGAGCCGTCACGAAGCGTCATGGTCCGCAGAACGTCTCGCTCGAAATTGGTCAGCATTGGCACCGCATCCGCCTGACCGATGGCATCCCTCTGCCACCTGCCGCCTCCTGGAGCCGAGCCCATGAATCGACTGGCTCTTACTACCGATGAGAGACGGCCGTGGAGCTCGTTGCCCAAGACCGCGGCGCGCACCTCGCTCGGAAGCTTTATCTCCTGGGTTGGAACCGCTTTCGACGGCAGACCGGTTCTCGGATCCCGAGTGAGGCCTAGGCCACGTCCGAGCCTTCTTCGTTCAGAAGAGCGAGGAGCAGCGTCCACCGCTTCTTCATCCGCCTTGGATGCCGCATCGTCTCCAAGCGCCTCGTCGGCGGCGGCGCTCGGAGCAGACTCCCCTTGCGTGCCTCGTGCCTCTGCGGTCTCTTGGCCGCTCGCTCCCTCCGACTCTTCGGCCGACACCCTTGATGGCCCAAAAGTAACGCCGGCGAGAAGCAGCCCGAGAAGAACTGCACTCACTCTAGTTGTTGTCGCCCTCATTATCGTTCTCCTTTACTAGGAACGCAGCACAAGCCTCTTGCAGAATGCGACGTATGGTTGAGCGGTCCATTCAAATAGCATCTTATTCTCCATCGAGGGCCATTCGGACCTCATCGGCGGTCGGAAGACCCCCTCTTCCCCCAATCGCGCGGCAGGAAAGAGCCGCGGCGCATCCAGCAAACTCCATCCGCTCCCGAAGGCCAAGGCCCCGCAGCATGCCGTAGACAAAAGCCCCGTGATAGACATCGCCAGCTCCCGTAGTGTCCACGACATCGACGACAAAGGGAGCCACAAGCTCACTGCGGTCGCCTTCCCTGCCGACGGCACCGTCGGGGCCAAGGGTTATGACCGCACAGCGAGGACCGAGGCCGGTGATCGCCTCCAAGGCCCGCTCGATGGCTCCAGCCATCTCGGCTCCAAAATGTTCGGACGCCACCACGACGGTAGAGACCTTGACCAGGTTGTCCATCCCTGGCCGGTGGCTACCCGCGTCGAGAACCACCTCCATGCCGCGCCGACGTGCCTCCATGGCCAAGGCGAGCTGAGCCTCCGCGTGATGCCCATCCATCAGGAGCACCTTCGCGCCGTCGAGCACGGAGAAGTCCACCTCGTCGAGGCCCAGCCGATCGACGTTTCCCTTGGTCCAAAAGATTGTGCGCTTTCCGGTTGGGCCGTCTATCGCGATGAAGGATAGCGGAGATATAGCTCCCTCGACCTCCACGAGCGCCGAGCAATCAACCCCGGCATCCCGTAGCGAATCCCCGGCCATTTTGCCCAGCGCATCATCCCCTACCTTTCCAACGAATCTGACCGGTACACCCAGAACGGAAAGGGCCGCGGCAGCGGTTGCGGCGGGGCCGCCTCCTTGCACCGAAAAGGCCGATAGCTCCTCCTTTCGATCCACCGGAGGATAACGATCGCAAACGCCCAAGTAGTCGGTTGTGCAATGCCCTATCGAAACTACCTTTGCCATCGTCTCAGCTCCTTCATTGCAGGCCACATCCTTCATTGCCAGCCACATCCTTCATTGCCAGCCACATCCTTCATTGCCAGCCACATCCTTCATTGCAGGCCACATCCTTCTTTGCCGGCCACATCCTTCATTGCCATGAATCCTCTTCATTCAAAGCCATCTTTGCCACCGCCTCGACCCACGTTGGAGAGCTGTTCAAACAAGGCACCAGCACTAGCTCTCCTCCTCCGCGAGCCTTGAAGTCAAGCCTGGCCCGCATGCCGATCTCCTCCAGCGTTTCGAGACAATCCGCCACGAATGATGGGCAGACAACTCCCACGCGTTCGACTCCCTTCCTCGCCAAAGAACTCAATACCTCGTCGATGTGTGGCCCAATCCACGGCACTCGCCCCATCCTCGATTGGAAGGCAACGCTCCATCGCCGCCCGTCTTCCGGCCCAAGGCCCATCCTGGAAGCAAGTGCTCGGGCGGTTTGATAGCACTGAAACCTGTAGCATTTCTTGTTTGCCGGCACGCTTTCCTTGCAGCATTCCTTGGCCACAAGGCAATGCGAGCCGGATGGATCGGCCTTCTTGATTTGTCTTTCCGGAAGGCCATGGAAGCTGAAGAGAACATGATCGGCGGCCACCTGCTCGACCACCGGACCGGCGGTAGCCACTACCGCATCCAGGTAACCCTTCCTATCGAAGAACACGGGCAAGAAGCGAACTGGGAAGGTGATGTCCAGCAGCTCGGCGGCAGCGCGCACCGCCGTCACTGTTGATCCCCGAGTAGATGGCGCGTCCTGCGGATATAGAGGAAGCACGCGCGCTTCGTTGACCCGAGCGTTGGCGAGGCGCTCCAGCGCGGAGGCTATCGATGGCCTCCCATAGCGCATCGCAAGCTCTACCTGCCAGTTCTTCCCCAAGGCCGCGGCAACACCAGCCGCGAGTCCCTCTCCGTGAACGAGAAGCGGAGAACCTCTGTCGGACCATATTCTGCAATATGCCTTCGCACTCTTCCTAGGGCGGAAGGGAAGTATCACCAGCTCCAGCAAGAGCCGTCTTGGCAACGCCGGCAGATCCACCACCATTGGATCCGAAAGCAGCTCCCTCAAAAAGCGCCTGACCGCCGCCGGGTTTGGGGCATCGGGCGTGCCCATGTTCACGAGTACGAGCCCCTTCATACAGGCTCTCATTCAATCACGAAGCATGGGTCTTTAGGTGAAAGATCCGGTTCAGCTCACATATGGGGTCTTGGCCTCGCAAGGCGTATGCGACCGATCTTGCGAAGCGCGAGTCCATGATTCGCCCTCTTCGCGGGGGAATAACGATCCTGTTCCTTCAAAGACTATCGTCGGTCGCACTTGCCTTCGGACGATTTCTCATCGCCTCCCGACGTCTCGAAAAAACGATCGAATCAAGGAGCATGAAGCCGGCTTGGTCTAATCGCAGAGCCGATTCATCGTATCCCCTTCTTCCCAGCAGGGATAATCGCTTCCCACGCCTTCTGCCCACTCGTAGAGCTCACTGCAGCTTAGCTGCACCAAACAATTGAAATACTCTAGCGACGATTGGTGACAAGCAGCCGTGCCATGCTCTTCGTAGTGCTCGACGACGGAACCAATTTCTTCTCTTGCATAGCCAGCATCGATGCAATCCTGCACTGTTTCGTAATCATCGTAGAACCACTCCGGATAGCACTCTTTCTCTTGCTCGCAGAACAGTCTTGCCAGCTCATCCAGGTCCGTGATGATACCGTCGCTCGGCGAATCATCGGAACTTTCGCATCCAACGAAAAAGACAAAAGCCACCACGGCGCCGAAGGTAGTAAGCCATCGAGTCATGAGTTTCTCCCGCTAGAGAATCCGAAAAATGCTACTTCCCCTGCCGTCTCCAATAGCACACTTGCAGGGCTCGGTTACAAGGGGCCGGCTTGCGCCTCGCCCTGCAGGCCCCCCGTCTTCGGGCGCCTAATGAGCAGCGCCGAATCGGCGGATGAATGGACCGCGGCTGGGGCGGCCCTTTGGGCTCACGCATCTAGCCTGGCTATCCTAATGCCGCTGCCCACAAGGACAGATTCTGCGAAGCAGCTCGAAGCTGTAATCGCAGCCTTCGTGATCATCTTCGAAAGCAATGCAAATCGCTCTGTTGTCGACCACTGTGAGGCTCGCCAGTGCAACGCCCTTGCCCGTTTCTTCATGCGCCCTTTCGCCGTTTCGTCTTCTGCAGGGTGTGCACGGGCAATGACCCCGCAGGTACTCGAACGCATAGATCGAAACATGTCCATCGCTCCACTCTATGCGTAGCTTGCCCGAGATGCGTTCCGCGAGAATATCCACGGGAATGAGGTGTTCGGTCGGCAATCTTGGGTCGGTCATCGTTCCTCACACCTAGGGTCGAGCCTTGCGTTCGTCAACACGGAAACCGGCTCGAAGCGCTCCGGTTCATGCACGAAACTGATCTCGTCAAGACCCGAACCTTGCCGGCACGCCGGCATTGCGACGAGCGCAACCATTCACGGTCGAAACGGGGCGGGGGTCGATCCTGGCCTCTTTCCCCCTCTTGGCTGCGGCCGGGTTCTCACGTGCCAGGCTGCGCGTTTCGTCCCATACTCGCTCGGCCTTGCCAAAGACCAGGCTTGGCGCTCCGGGCTTGATTGGGATTGTCGAGTCGCAAACGGATACCGATGAGCTTGGCGCTCCGGGCTTGATTGGGATTGTCGAGTCGTAAACGGATACCGATGAGCTGGCCGCTCACCGCCTTCGCATCGCCCGCTCCACCTCCCGATCGGCCTCCCGTTTCTTGATGTCCTCTCTGCGGTCCGGAGCCCGCTTTCCAACGCAAAGACCCAGCTCCACCTTCACCCAGGGGCCGCGAAAATGGATATCCAGCGGCACGAGGCTATAGCCCTTGCGCTCCAAGCTCCCAATCAGCCTCTCGATCTGCTCTCGCCGCAGAAGCAGCTTTCTTGGCCGCCCAGGCTCGTGCTGCGCGTGGGGACCTGCAGCCTTGTACGGCCCAATATGCAGGTTTACGAGCACGACCTCACGAGAACGAATAGTGGCGTACGCATCACTGATTTGGGCCTTGCCCTCTCGAACGGCCTTGACCTCGGTACCCGTCAGCACGAGCCCGGCCTCGATGGTATCCTCGACCTTCCAGCGCCGGAGAGCGGCTCGGTTCTTGGCAACAATCCGCACCTCTTGTTTTTTCCTCGAGCCATCCTGACCCGAGGCCTTCGAGCCCTGCCGACCGGCCTTGCCCGGGGACTTGCTCTCCTTGCCAATCACGGCGGGGGTCTTGCTCCTCGATCTTCCGCTCACGTTGCAACTCCCACCGCCGCGTTGTCTATCAGACGCACCGCTCCTTCCGTACCCTCGATGAAGGCGGCTACCAGCAGCCTAGCATCAGGAGCAGCGATGACATCATCCTCGAGGGGCTCCATGGTGTCGGGATCGGCGATGGCGACATAGTCCACCTCGTCGGCGGCCGACTCGACCACCTGCCGGCAAGACCCAACAAGCGACGATACGGCTCGCTCACCATCGCCAAAGGCGGCCTGAGCCGCTCGAATTCCCTCGACCAGACAGACCGCGCGCTTTCGAGCTTCTTCGCTCAACAAAGAGTTTCGAGAGGAAACGGCAAGGCCGTCGGGCTCGCGTACCGTGGGAACACCTTCTATGCGTAGCCCCATATCGAGATCACGAACCATGGTTCGAATCGCTACTAGCTGCTGAAAATCCTTCTCCCCGAAGAAGGCAACGTCTGGCCTCACGAGATTGAAGAGCCTCGCCACGATTGTAGTCACGCCGCGAAAATGCCCCTTCCTCTTGGCTCCGCAAAAATGCCTCGTGGCATCATCGACTGAAACCCAGGTCTGGAAACCCTCGGGATACATCTCCTTCGAGACGGATGGAGCGAAGACGAGATCCACCCCCGCCTTCTTGCACACGCCAATATCACCATCGAGATCACGGGGGTACCTGTCTAGGTCCTCGTCGGGGCCGAACTGGGCTGGGTTCACGAATACCGTTGCCACGACGTAGCTTGCCTCGGCTCTCGCCTTTCCGATTAGAGCCTCGTGCCCAGCGTGCAAGTAGCCCATGGTGGGTACTAGCGCCACCGTGTGGCCGGCGGCTCGAGCCCCGAGGCAAGCTCTCGTGCAGTCGTGGCGTGTATCTACAACCGTGGGCTGGTTCATGGAAGGCTCGTCCTACGACGTCACGGGCTCACCTGCAAGTCCGGCACGAGGAGTGCGGACCAAGGCGTCCGGATTCCGCGATCATCGAGTGGTCGTTACTTGGCGACCTTCCCCGACCCATACACCTGGTCCGGTTCCTTGGAAAGAGAGCCGCCGCCACCCTTCCCATCCAATACGCGTATGGCCCGCCCCCCGGGCACCTCATGAAGACGGCCCGGCACCTTTTCCTTGAAGCTGTGCTCTCTTGCGGGGAAAGCATTGGAACGGACCTCGAGCACATATTGCTCGGCAGCCGCCTTCATCGTCCCGTAGCCGTCGGCGTACCGCTTCAAGAACCTGGGCGCGAAGTCGGGGTTGAAGCCCAGAAGATCGTAACAGACGAGCACCTGACCGCTGCAGCCCGCCCCAGCTCCGATCCCGATAGTTGGTATCGAAAGGATCCCGGTAACCTCCTTTGCCAGCTCTTCCGGGACGCACTCGAGCACGATGCAGTAGCAGCCCGCTTCCTCCAAGGCGCGGGCATCCTCGATTAGGGCCCTGGCCGCCTCGACCCCACGTCCTTGGACTCCGTAGCCGCCCAGCTTGTGGATCGATTGGGGGGTCAGACCTATGTGGCCCATCACCGGAATGCCCGCACGAACTACCCTACGCACCACATCCGCAAAATCGGCGCCGCCCTCCAGCTTGACGGCCTCCGCGCCGCCCTCGGCCACGAGCCTTCCAGCGTTTCTCACCGCATCGTCGATGCCGGCCTGATAGGACATGAATGGCATATCCGCGACCACATGCGCTCGTTTCGCGCCCCGCCTTACGGCCGCCGAGTGGTAGACGATATGATCGAGGGTAACGGGAATCGTCGAGTCATGCCCTTGCACGACCATGCCGACAGAGTCTCCAACCAAGATGGCATCCACACCAGCATCTTCCATGATGCGAGCCATCGTGGCGTCATAGGCGGTGACCATGACCACCTTCTCGCCAGAGGAGTACATGCCTTGCAATGTTCGGATGGTAACCTTCTTCACGGTTTACCTCCATCGGGGCGTCTATTGGCGCCCGAGCCTGATTTCTTCGCCGAGCCATGCGCTCAATACTCGCGTCCCGGGCTCTAGGGCTCCAGGCGCCGCACCGTCGGCAACTAGCAAAACTATCGCAGGCGGGAGCCGATGTCACCTAATGCAAATGAGACCAAGCGGACTGGGCGTCGCTTTCTCGAGCCGTGAAGAGGGCTCTCACGGTCGAGCCGAACGCGATCATGCGGCGCTACTCAACCCTTGGGTTCCGAAAGGACCGGCTCGGGCATCGCGGTTCCCTTGCGGGATATCTGCGGGACGTAATGTTTGGTTCCGCCCCGAAGAGCCTGAATCTCGCGCACTAGGGCGTCCATGTCCTCTCGAGCGTCTCGAAGGTCTATATCGCTTGTGTTCACGACCAATAGGGGCGTGTCATCGTAGCGAAAGAAGAACTCGTTGTAGGCCTCGCATAGGGCCCTAAGGTACCCGGCATCGAAGTTGCGTTCAAAGGGACGTCCCCGCGCTCGTATCCGATCGAGCAGTACATCTTGCCTAGCTTGAAGGTAGATGACGAGATCGGGTTTTGGCACTCTTGTGCCAAGAGCCTCGTACACCCGGTCGTAGAGGGCTATCTCCGCCCCGCTTAGAGTGAGGCTGGCGAAGATTCGATCCTTTGCGAACAAGTAGTCACTCACTGTGATCTTGGCGAAGAGCTCCTGTTGAGCGAGCCTTTCTTGCTGCTTGAATCGAGAGAGCAGAAAGAAGAGCTGGGTTTGGAAAGCGTACTTGTCGCGATCGGTGTAGAAGTCGGCGAGAAAGGGGTTCTCCTCCACGATCTCGAACACGCTGCGCCCGCTAAAGCGCTTGGCAAGCGCACGAGTGAGCGTTGTCTTCCCGACACCGATAGGACCTTCGACCACGATGTATTGAGGGCGCTTGTTCATGCGACTGGGAGTCTGGCACACCCAGCCGCCGAGTCAAAGGGTCTAGATCATCACTTCTGAATTCTTCCCGTCGAAAGGGCATGCCCTCCATCCTCGTCGAGGAAGAGGCGGCGCCATTGCTCGACGATCCAGGCCATCAGACTTGGCCTTGACAGTACAAGTATGGCAACGTAGCGTGCATTCGTTCTGAACGACCCGGGAGGGGAGAAATGACAGATCGCCACCACCGGAGCCTTTCGACCACCGCTGTCACCGTTGGCGACGAGATCGAGGATGAAGCCGCCGGCCAGGTCGAGCCGGAAACTGATCGCTTTGGGGCTGGGGACGACCTCTATCCTCTAGCTCTCTTGAAGATCGTCATGGCGATGAAAAAGCCCGATCCCTCGGAGTCTGTCCATTTCGAGGATATTCTAGACAGGATTCTCGATGACATGGTCATCGATCGGGATGACTTCCTTCGGTATGTACAGCGGAACATGGCTCGCCTCGTCACCGCCGCCAGGGAAGGCAAGTACTAGGGAGGACAGCTCTGGGTGCACCCTCCTGCCCTGTGCTACTGAAAGCGGGCCGAAAGGTGCGCGCTGGCCGTGTTGCTTCCCAGTGTCGACGGCCCGTGGCCGAGTGGCGAGTGGACCAACGAGCTTGTCTCACCGAATCCAAGCAATGACAGGCTCGAGCGAGACGTCACCTTTGGCTCTCGACTATTGCCCTAGAGATACGCGCGAACCCAGCAATCGGTATCGTCTCGGGACGAGCGTTGGGATCTAGCTCCACCCGCCGCAGCAGGCTATCCAGCGATTCGACTGGCGCCACCCCCGAGGACTTCAGCGTGTTTCGGATCGTCTTCCGGCGCTGTGAGAAGGCCCCACGCACCACCTGCCGAAAGACCATGGAGTCCCCCGGATCGGCAAGAGGGCGCCCACGCGGATCCAGACGAATCACCGAGCTTGCGACACTTGGCGGCGGAAAGAAAGAGCCGGCGGCAATGTCGAAAGCAACCCGGATTTCAGCCCACATCTGCGCATGAACCGACATCACCCCGTAATCCTTCGTCCCTGGCACCGCGACCAAACGATCGGCCACCTCTTTCTGGACGGTTATCACGGCTCTATCCAGGTGCTCACGCTGATCCAGGATGTTGAAGAGAATGGGAGAGGTGAGGTGATAAGGAAGGTTGCCGGCTAGCAGCACGCGCCTGCCGGCTGCTCCCAAAGCAGGCAGGTCGACCTTCTTCGCGTCCGCCGCCATGACACGCACAGCGGAATTGCCATCGAAGATGTCCTCGAGAACCGCAACGAGATCACGATCACGCTCGATCGCAATGACCTCGGCACCGGTGGAGGCAAGCCTCGAGGTCAAATGCCCCAAACCAGCGCCGAGCTCGACGACGAGGTCGTCTGGCGACGCCTCCAAGGCCGCCGCGATTCGGTCTAGCACCGCGCCGTCTCGAAGAAAGTTCTGTCCCCAAGCCTTCTTCGGTCGAAGCCCGTGAGCACGCAGCATCGTCTCGGGCGAGGGAAGGCGTTGGGTGGAAACTGAGTGACTGTGTCTCAACCGAGCCTCCATGCGGGATCGGGTTCCAAGTCGTCACCATCTACCTGGCCGGCCAGATAACGGGGATGGGCCGCCGCCGCAATCATCGCCGCGTTATCCGTGCAAAGCCCCATGGACGGCACGAAGAGCCTCACTCCCGCGGCCCTTGCGCTCCTTGCCATCTTTTCGCGAAGACGTCCGTTCGCGGCAACTCCACCGGAGAGTAATAGCCTATCGAGATTGGCGGCCTTCACCGCGGCAAGTGATTTTTCCACGAGACTGTCGACTATGGCCTCCTGCACCGAAGCGCAGAGATCGGATAGCCCAGATCCCACGGGCACGCCGTTTTTCTCGACGTGCTGACGAACAGACGTCTTCAAACCGCTGAAGGACAGGTTGAGGCCCCGGCCTCGCATGGCGCGCGGGAAAGCATGCGCGGCCGCATCGCCACCTATTGCCAACTCTTCGATCGCCCTACCTCCAGGGTATGGAAGCCCAAGCAGCCTCGCAACCTTGTCGAAAGCTTCTCCGGCCGCATCATCGAGCGTTCTCCCAAGCAGCCTATAGAGGGGCGGCTGTCCAGCCTCCACTCGAAAGATGCTCGAGTGCCCTCCGGAGACGACGACGCCAACGAAAGGTGGCTCGATTTCCTCCTTCTCCAGGTTGATTGCCGAAAGGTGCCCCTCCAAATGGTTGACCGCCACGAGCACGGAGGAAGAGGCCGCGCACAGCCCCTTGGCTGTCTGCACCCCCACCAGCAGAGCTCCAATCAGACCGGGCCCGGCGGTAACAGCTATGCAATCGATGTCGCAGAGCTCAACCCCGGCATCCGACAAGACGGCATCGACGGTGGGAAGCAGCTTCGCCAAATGATCCCTGGAAGCAAGCTCGGGCACGACTCCCCCAAAGGCAGCGTGCAGGTCCACCTGACTATGCACCCGGCTGGCCAACAACCGCCGGCCCCCACGAACAACCGCAGCCGCCGTTTCGTCGCAAGAGGTCTCCAACCCCAATATCAGCTCTTCGCTCATGGGACCCAATGGCAAAAAAGCGCCGGGCCACGTACCCAAGACGGGCCCGCGGCTCCATGGCTCCATCCATCAACCAAACAGTCTGTATTCGTGGGCAATTCTACATGGAGCTCAAAATGGCTCTGACATCCGAGGCAAACTCACCGTCGGGCTCCAGCTCGAGGTAACGCTCATAGGATCGTCTCGCGGCCGATTCATCACCCCGCGTCTGATGCAAGGTTCCAAGCAGGAGGTGCGCCCTGGCATTTCTCGGTTGAAGCTCCAGAGTGCGGCGAGCGTGCTCGAAAGCCGGCTCCAGCCTGTCCAACTCGTAGTAGGAGTTCGCAATACCAAGATGAGCTAGGGCGCTACCGGGGTCTATGTCTATGGCCCTCTCGAAGTCCTCTATGGCTGCCTGCATTCTGCCTGCCCTAGAGTGCCTATTGGCCGAGGCAATGAACCTGGCGTGAAGCTCCCGTGGGTCGGGTTCTGCCCTCTCTTCTCTTCTCGGGGCCGCTAAAGTGGGATCCGCACGATCCGTCTCGGCTGGCGCTTTCGCGCTGGCAGCCTCGTCAGGGGGCGGCACCGCGGGCTCTGGAGGTATTGCCGGCTCCTGCGCTTGCTCATCAGGAGGCATTGGGCCGGCCACATCCGTCACTTCCTTTGTTTCGACCTCGACGGCCTTCTCTCCAATCGCCGGGGCAGCCAACTCGTCCCCTTCTCTTGCGGCAAAAGGATCAACCTCGATCGATGCAACCTCGTCGATGATCTCGTGCCGCTCATGGGCTTGATAATCATCCGAGACGTCTTCTCCGGTCCCAACTATGAACCAGGCACCGGCACCAGCGAGCCCCATGGCGACAAGAGCCAACACCACCCAGAGCCCCGCTCCGACGCGCCTAGGCTGTGGAGGCCTCGCCGCCACCCTGGCCTTGGACTGCCAGCTCGAGCTACTCGCCACAGCCGGCGATTCATCGAACTCTTCCCCGACAGAGTCAGTCTTCTCGAAGGTGGAGAAGAACTCCTCCTCGACCGGATCCGCAGCCAACGTCTCGCTCGGAGCAGAAGAAAGCGTTCCTCCTGCGACGTCCTCCTGCTCGAGCCCCGACAAGTCCGCGGAGTAGGGGTCCGTCTCATCGTCGCTAGGCTGACCCTGAACCGCATCATCCCCGCCGTCAGAACGAAGCTCGGGAGAGCCATCACCGAACGTGCTGGGCCCATCGGCGTAATCTTCTTCGAGATCCTCGGGATCCTCTGGCGTAGGCTCTGTTGGGATGGCCTCCGAGATATGCTTCGAGACCCAGTCCTCGCCCTCGAAGCTGGGATCATCCTTCGTGAAGTAGCGGCCCTCGTCCCGCAGTCGCCTAATATATGAGCCACGCTTGGTGCCAAAGCTGACCACCTTCAAAGGAAGGGAGCTGGGCCGACCCCTGGCTTCGGGCTGTTGCTGTTCCGCCTCGGCCTCTTGCTCTGCCGGCGGGGCCTCTTGCTCGGCAGGCGTGGCCTCTTGCTCCGCAGGCACCTCGGGCTCGGCCGATGCCAGCTCTTCTTCCAGAGCCTCTCTTGCCTCTTTCTCGGCCGCGCCTACACCATCTTCGACCGCCTCGGCCTTTTGCTCC
>SKWY01000197.1 GCA_007128675.1 Deltaproteobacteria bacterium
CCTTTCCAATACTGACGAGCTCGGGTTCGCAAATCCTGCTGTGAATTCCTATCGACGTCTGCCAGGCGATGCGAGATCCCTGGAGCCGGTAGTGCAGAAAACAGAGAGCGCGAAAGAACTGAATGTTTGCCAGGCCGAAGGTCGCGCTAGTGCAAGTGAAGAGCATGGTTCGAAGCCAGCGAAATACCCCCGGTTCGGTAAGCTCGAAGTCCCCGCACTCGAGCCTCCCACAAAGGAGAATCTTCACCACCGCGTTTATGAACACGTAACTTGCCAGATAGACGAAATAGCAGAAGGGAACAGCAAGAGCGAAAAGCCAAGGGCTTTGAACGTAGCCCCAAACCACCTGACCGAGAAGAATCGCTGGTATCAACGAGATGCCGTTGACAAGCACAATGAGGAGCATCCCGAGCAACTCGATCGGCAGGAAGCGTAACTTGAAAACGAGATGCCATGCCGGAGCCCGAGAAGGGGGCGGATTAGCCGGCTGCTCGGAAGTAGAAGACATGGCGCATTATGGTAAGCAGCCAAGTTGCGTGTCAATGCAGCTTCAAGCTAAGCCATAGACTCGAATGGGTCATCATATCGTCGTAAGCACGGTGTGTAGGCTTTCGCTCCTCTTCGCATACCTCCCGTTGCCTTACCAGTACAAGCATTTCGCGGTAGCAGGGAGTTGGCGGCCGGTTCCGACTCAAGCTTCTTCCCCTCACGAGGCAAGCACCATCTCACTCTGTAGCTCCTGCAGCGCGGCGCTCCTGCTCCCAACCCCATCAGACTTCGCCTCGAGTCCGGACCAGCTCCCCATCTTCTTCTTCTTGACCAAGACCAGCAGGGGGCAAGGGTTCCCGGTCGTTGAGCGTGGGAACACCGGAGCACCTTGTCTTCTACAAAGGAAACTCGCAAAGGGGAATGGTGCCGGCCTCCTTCATTCTTTCTTGTCCACTGCTCCTCCGGCGCCGATCCCAATCGCGAGGCTCGAACGCCTCTCATAACGCCGAATCGGCATTCTCAGTTTCTTCGGCGTGCGAATACGGCCCCAGATCATCCGGTGGGATGCGATTCTCAAAGAGCGAGATTAACGCCAAGCCGCTCCCGAATCTGGCCTATGGCTTGGCGCCGCCGTTCAAACAAGTCGACGCCTCACAGGCCGGCTCTTGAAGACAGCTGCCAATTCTGGAGGCGATGTCCAAAGAATTGCTCGTATGCAGCCAGATGTCCGGGAGGTGTCCTCTACCCTCTATGTTCTCTGGACTGTGGCCGGCATCATGGAAGACCTTGTATCCTACGGTCACCCATATACCGCTATTGGGGAGCCTGTATGGGCGCATCTCGGCTATGCGCCACACACCCGCGGTGTTCTCTCCTATGACGACCGTGGACGGCAGTTGACGTGCGTACATGATGAAGTTTTCACAAGCCGAAGCGCATCTACCATCAACTAGCAATAGCAGAGTTCCATGGAAGCGCTCGGCAGCCGTTCCATGGATAGGAGCTGCTTGTCGTCGAGAAATGTTCTGAAATGAGCTCCCATGGCGGTTCTCGGCATCTGTAAGCCGAGCCAGAGCGCGGTTCATGGCTTCTTCGGTTCGAGCGCTCCCTTCTGGGCCCCTCATGCGCTGCTCGCGTGCGTGCATACAAGTGTAAACGTTCAGATCGCCCTGGAGCGTCACATCACTTTTGAGTTCCTCCATGTCGTGATAGCCAAAAGTGTCACTGGTCAGTCGTCTGAACCAGTCTCTGGCTACTCCGTCACTTCCTCCTTGGTTACCGCGTAAATCAACGAGAATGACTCTCTCCTCCCGCAGCTTTTCTGCCGTTTCTAGAAATGCTTCAGTTGCTTCGGGGTCTCCGGTCCTAAAGGAGTTTATCTGTAGCCTGGGCGTGTCCTCATCGGAAAAGAGTTCGAAAAGCAGCCGCGAGCCCCTGGAGGGTGGCTGCCTGTCGAAGTCAAGCGGTGAGAAGGACACCGTCATTGAGCCTTGCTCTCCGCTCGGAGCCAGTGTCTTACACTCTACGCCCGGTTGTGCTTCTGGCGAGAGAACGAGCAGGCCCCACTGGAACTGCTCGGTACCATCGTCGACAATCCGCCGTACTGTATGTTCAAGATCCAAACCTGGGCACTTCACCAGCTCGTGTGTGACGAACGTTTCATCTGGCGCTTCCACTATGCGCAAGGAGTCTTCTTCTCGCGCGAGACGAACATTTCCTAGATACGCGCTTTGAACCATGCCGACACGCGCAAAACGCCTGCTACCATCTTCATTGATACGCCAAAGGGCGAAATGCCGATCTTGTATGTGGGCCAGGTTTTCAATCAGCGAGAATTGAAAGGCATCAACGGCAATCGGCTCTCCAAGGCTCTCTATAGCCGATTCCATGGACCCAAACACTTCGTCCCAGACGATACCCTCTTTGGCCAAGACATGGAAACCTGCGTACCCGCCGCGCACAACTCTCTCTAAGATGCGTAGATCTTCCAGGGCTTGACGCTGGGATATTTCCACTTCGGACGCCCTTTGGCAGTCGTCTTCGCTCATTAGTAGATCTCTGAACGGGTTACTCTTTGGCGTTGACGGTTCGGAGGTTTCTGATGAGTCGGATGGTTCGGAGGGATCCGTAGGTTCGGAGGACTCGGAGCACCCCGATGGGCCGGAGGGTTCGGAGGGATCCCCGGATTCGGAGGATTCCGAGCGCTCCGATGGGCCGGAGGGTTCGGAGTATTGGGACTGGCTGCTGCTCACGGCTTGGTCGGCCGGAGTAAGGCCTTCATCGGGTGGCGATGCTGCCATCCAACGCCCTCCACAGGAGGTAGCAAGAATACACAGGGATGCGGCGAGCAGTGGTGTCGTCGGCCAAAGAACCCGGGAGAAGGCCCTTTGCTTCATAGCATAGCGGAGGGGTGGACCACTGGATGGATTTGAGGAGCGACGCAAGGAGCTTTCTACAATTGCGGGCAGAAGCATGAGCGGGACCTTTGCTCTAAAGGTTGGCAATTCGAACATCCGAGCAACAGTGGGCTGTAAACGGTACGGGACGTGGTGGTCGGAGATTTTGCAGACGCGTTCGCTCTCACCAGGTTCTCGCAAACTCGCGAACCCTGGCCTCTACTCGATCCTGACCATCAGGTTCGATCTGCTCCGGCCCGCAGTGTGCCACAACGAAGGTCAGGGGCCCATCGTCGGACGGACGCCCCAGGCTGGAGGAGCAAGAGAACCAGGCGCCATCCGACTTGTCTCTCATCGCCTCACGGATCGCGTCCCAGGAGTCCTCCCAATCTTCCTCCACGTCGAGCCTACCCTGGACCATGCAGGGATATTCGGAGCAGTCGATGGCCACAAGGTCGCCTTGAACCCCCGTCGACTCGAAAATCTCCGAGTAGACGTCAAGAAGTCCCCGCTGAGAATGTCGATCGTCCAGACCTTCCGGAAAGGGTATGGGCACGCCACCCGCGCGGCCCAGCGCGGCCTCCTTCTCCTCGAGCAAGGCTTCCAGCTCTACAATCCGATTGCGGAGCTGCTTCGCCCCGGCTTCGTCGGTGTCGTCGGATTCCTCTCTGGAGCGCACACGGTCGGCTTCATCCGACTGAGCGGCTGTTGGCTGCTCGATGTCTTGAGATTGGGACGCAGAGGGCGCGGCCTGCGCGAATCGGTGCTCGCCGACCGACTCGGGGCGACTCACACCGGCTGTAGGCTCCTCGGTGATTGAGGTGGCCACGCCAGTTTGCCCGTCCGCATCCGGTGAACGAGCGAGCAGAAACCAGCACAAGACAAAACCTACCAAAAAGCCCGAAACCGCAGCTATTCCAGTTCGCATGCTGCCAGACTACAAGGCCAATCGCTCCTCGACAATCTGGATGCCCGAATTTGTGTGCGGGATCTTTGGCAGGTGCCCGGCTGACCCCTTGCCAATCGAACGACTTTCTTGGCGTCCCACGAGACCACTCGCCAA
>SKWY01000181.1 GCA_007128675.1 Deltaproteobacteria bacterium
TGGGATCCCGTGCTTCCTCGGGCTGGCCCATCAAGTGACGTGCGCAAGACTGGGGGGCGCCAAACGAGCCGTCAATAGCTCCTAGAGCGCGACGCCCCCACTCAAGAACTGGTCACGCTGCTGCCGTTCCCCTCGGAGAAACTGAAAAAAGTTCATCATGATGAAGCTGAACGATCCTAAAGAGCGCGACGGGCGAAGAGCGGGGCGAAGAGCGCTCACTTGGGGTCGTTTTCCGACGGATCGAGAGCATCCCAGCGGCTCTCACAGCTCGAAGGGCCTGCTTTTGGCTTGCCGCAGGCAGTGGCTCCCTCCGGGCCGAAGGCGTACCTTTGGATCAGGTACCAGCCAATGACGGCGCCCGTAAGACCTAGTATGGCGATTAGGTGTGTAAGCATCGAAAAGATTCGAGGTCGGTTGTGATCTTTCGTAGAGCGCCTCAAGCCGCCGAGCTGAACAGTCCTGCAAAGCCCATGAACGCCAGGCTCAATATGCCGGCGATTAGAAAGCTCATCGCCGCGCCTTTCATTATTTTGGGCACCTTTCCCAAATCGTTTTCCTCGCGAATGCCGGCGATCAGGATGAGGGCCAGGGTGAACCCTGCCCCGGCGCCGAGGGCGTAGACGATCCCTTCCACCAAACCGTACTCTCGGTTTGTCTGAAAGAGCGCGAGGCCGAGGATGGCGCAGTTGGTGGTTATCAGCGGCAGGTAGATGCCAAGTGCGCGAAAGAGGGCGGGGGAAGCCTTCTTCATTATCGTTTCGACGAGCTGGACGGCGCTCGCTATGACGACGATGAAGGCGATAATGCGCAGATAAGGTGCATGAGGCAGCACCCAGGTGTTCAGCATCGTGGCGAAGACCGAGGTGACGAGCATTACGAATATCGTGGCGAGACCCAGCCGAAGCGCCGTGTCGAGGCGGCCGCTTACGCCCAAGAAAGGGCAAAGCCCGAGGAAGTAGGCCAAGGTGAAGTTGTTGACGACGCTGGCGGCGATGAAGATCCAGACGAGGTTCAGCGCATCGAAGCTCATCGTATGACCTCCTTCGATTCGCTCGAGGCGGCCGCTCTCGCTTCTCGGCGGGCCTTCAGATGAGCCAAAAAAGCGAGCAGGAGGGCTATGGTGAAAAAGCCTCCTGGCGGAAGGATCATGATAATCCAGGGCTCGAACGTGGCCGGCATCATCGTCAGGCCGAAGATGGTCCCGTTACCCAGGACTTCGCGGATGGCTCCGATCAGCACCAGAGCAATCGTGAAGCCGATCGACATTCCAGCGGCATCGGTAACCGACTCCTTGACCGGCTTTCGAAAGGCGAAAGCTTCCTGGCGGCCCAGAATCAGGCAGTTGCACACAATCAACGGGATGAACGCACCGAGCTCCTTGTGGATGGCCGGTGCGATGGCGGCGAGCACCAGATCCGCAACGGTGACGAATGTCGCGATGATTATGATGAAGGTGGTGATTCGTACCTGTCTTGGGATCAGTCCGCGGAACGAGGAGACCAAGAAGCTCGCCCCAATCAAGACGAAAGTGCTGGCTGCTCCAAGGGCGACACCGTTTATCGCCGAGTTCGTCACGGCAAGGGCGGGGCAGAGGCCGAGAAGGGCGATGAACACGGGGTTGTCCCGCCAAAGGCCGCGCTTGAAGGTGTCGTGGAGATCGGAGGCGCGCTTCATCTTGCGGGTCTCCTCTCGTTGCCGTCTTGCGACGAAGACGTCGTCTCCGACTGCTTCTCGGCTTGCTCGCTGGTCGAGGCGCGAAGAGAGGCCTGATCCGGCAGGCGCCCGTCCCAAGCACCGACCGAATCGTTGATGATATTCACGATGGCCTGCGCGGATATGGTGGCTCCACTGATGCCGTCCACTTCGTTGTCTGCTTGCCTTTGGCCAGGCTCGACGAGGATCGCCGGTGGCTCGAGAGCAAGGTTCTCTAGGCTCGAGGTGAACCTCTCATCGGTGATTATCTTGTCTCCGAGCCCTGGTGTTTCACGGGTCTCCAGAACGGCCATTCCGACGACACGCCTCGTGGCGGCGTTCCAGCCTATGAGGATCTCGAGGGTGTCCTGGAAGCCCGGGCCCGCTCCGGGGATGGCGAAGCCCACGGCTCTGCCATCGGCATCGAAGCCGGCGTACACCGAGGGTCCGCTAGGCATCGCCCCGCTGGCGGCGTCGTGACGGATGACCTCTTCGTTTCGAGCTTCGAAGACCTCGAAGCTCTCGGCGCCGGGCAGCACCTGGAAGACGGCGGCTTCGATGGCGGCGATGCGGTTTCGCTCTATTGCCGGCTCGGTTGCGATGTAGACGAGGACCAGGCATAGCCCGGATAGGAAGCCGGCAACCCCCAGGGTCAATATCAGCCTTGCCGCGCTGGGCTCCGGGGCGGCCGCGGGCAGACCGGGGCCAGGGCCGGGGGAGCCGTTCCCGTCGGTCGGCTGATCCTGAATCACTGGGAGCGAGACGGGGCTCGATCGGCCCATTGTGGTCGTGGCAGAGGACATGTCTTAAGAGTTGCTCGGGGGGGCCTTGAAACCGAATGGACGAGGCTGGGTGCGGCGCTCGATATGAGGGACGAATGCGTTCATCAAGAGCACGGCGTACATGGCTCCTTCGGGAAGGCCGCCATGGTTCCTTATGAGCACGACCAAAAGGCCCACGCCGATACCAAATATCCAGGCTCCCTTGGCCGTCGTCGGGGTAGTGACGGGATCGGTGACCATGAAGACGGCGGCGAAGAGGATTCCGCCCGATAGCAGCATGAACAGCGGAGGAGGGTAGGATCCTGGTGCTATTACATGCAGGGCGAGGCTCGCCAAAAAGACGGTCAGAAGGGTGCTGGCCGGCAGCCGCCAGTCGCAGAGGCGGCGCGCGACGAGCCAAACGCCGCAAAGAAGGAGAAGCAAAGCGCTAGTCTCTCCCAGCGAGCCTTCCGTGTTCCCGGTAAGCAGGGGCAAAAGCTCCGTTATCGTCCCATCCCGCTTGAAGAGCCCAAGAGGAGTCGCCGCGCTCACCCCGTCGACATTTGCCTGCATCAAGGGAGGAGCCAAAGTCCCGGATGGGACGGCAAGAGCCGCCCCGCCTGCTACGGGCCCGGAGGGAGACGACCATGTGGTCATGGCCGTTGGAAAGGCGGCCTGAAGAAAAGCTCGGCCGACAAGGGCTGGGTTGAATACATTGTTTCCGAGCCCGCCCCAAAGGAGCTTGCCCAGTGTGATGCCGGCCGCCCCACCGAGAAAGGCCATCCAGAGGGGGAGGCCGGGGGGAAGAGTCAGACCGAGCAGGACTCCGGTCAGTACGGCGCTCCCATCCTTTATGGATCTTCGCTCGTCTTTCCAGCCCGCGATCAGCTCCGGCAAGACGGCTCCGGCGGTGGCGGCGGCCACCAGAAGCACTGCGGCGATCCCGAAGTACCACCAGCTTGCCAGCACTACCACCAGCGAGAGGGCCAGCACCTCCCGCATGATTCGAGTAGTGCTGCTGCCTTCGTGGATGAATGGGGCGCTCGTGATGGCCAGCTTCTCTGGCTCCAGGGTCGCCAGAGTGTCCGAAGCATGCTCGGCTTCCACTTGCGGCCCATTCTCGCGCACCCTTGGAATCATTCTTCCTCCCTCCGTTCGGCCACCAAGGTCTTGCCGATGCGGATCCACTGAACGAGCGGGATGCCCGACGGGCAGACGAAGGAGCAAGAAGCGCATTCGAAACAGCTTCCTATGTGAGCGTCGGGCAAATCCTCGGCCTTTCCGGCCTCAGCGATGCGGGTCAGTCTGGATGGGTTCAGACCCATGGGACAGGCGGATACGCAGCGCGCGCAGCGAATGCATGCGAAAGCTTCCGAGGATGAGGGCGCCACCGAGTCGAGGCAAAGCAGCCCTGAGGCGCCCTTGACCAAGGGCACATCGAGGCGGGAGAGCGATAGACCCATCATCGGTCCGCCTAGGACCACCTGTTTTGCGGATGGCAGAAGGCCGCCACAGTGCTCGACTATGTCGGAAATCTTCGTGCCGATGGGCACCAGCAGGTTCTTCGGCTCCGCTATGGCCGGTCCGGTGACGGTGAACACTCTATCTATGAGGGGTTGTCCCTTGTCGAAGAGATTGGTCAACGCGAACGCGGTGCCTACATTGTTCACGAGTACCTCGACATCCAAAGGCAGGCCGCCCGCTCCAACCTCGGGGCCGAGGATCGCGGCGATCAGCATTCTCTCGCCACCTTGAGGATACTTGACCGCCGTTGGCACTACGCGGACGTTATCGGGCGCTACCGATGTGAGTGCCTCGATGGCGTCGGGCTTGTTGGACTCCACCCCGATGAAGGCTTGCTCGGCGCCAGAGATCTTCAACAGGATCTCCGTTCCCCGAATCACCTCTTTCGGATGCTCGACCATGATGCGGTGATCACAGGTCAGGTAGGGTTCACACTCGCATCCGTTGACGATTACCGTGCGCACCCGCTTCTCTTCCGGAATGGCCAGCTTCACGTGCGATGGAAACGCGGCGCCGCCCAGCCCGACGATGCCGGCGTTCTGCACCGCCGATACGACGGAGTCACGATCCATGGAGCCCAGATCGAGGGGCTCCGACAGCTGCGGCATCTGGTTCGAGAAGGGGTCGGCCCGAAGCACGATTGAAGGGACGATCTGGCCGCCTGCTCGCGGCCGTGGCTCGATGGCCGTGACTACGCCCTTGACAGGGGCGTGGAGTGCCACGGATACGAAGCCGCCGGGAGCTGCAATCCTCTGGCCTCGCGACACGGTATCGCCGGGGTCTACCAGTGGAGCCGACGGTGCCCCGATGCTTTGTCCCAGTGGCAGGACGTACTCGGAGACGAAAGGCATCGGCTCAATGGGCCGGCCACAGGTGGCTGCCTTGGCGTCGGGAGGATGTACCCCTCGGCGGAAGGAAGGCAGGTTCTTCAATGAGGCGCGAGCAAAAGCCATGTTGTCTAGCGTTTCTCCATGCCGGCGACCGCAAGGCCAAGAAGCCTCTGGGTCAGGTGTTCTTGGGCCTTTGCCGCTGCTTTTGCCGCTGCCTCTGAAATCTTTTCCTCGAGCTCGCCGTCATGAGCCGCGAGCTTTGCATCGAGTTCTAGTGACAAGCTCTCTCGGATCTTGGCCTCCAGACGCTCGGCGAGCAGACCTCCTTCTCCCGATAGCTCCCGCAAAGCGAGCCACCTCTCTTGATAGGTTGCCTCCGTTCCTTGGGGCAGGTTTTCGCCGGCGTCGCCAAATCGCGATTCACCGGCAGCCCAATCGATGATGGCGAGATCCGACGAGTTGGAGTCCAAGGCGGGGTTTCCATCGAGAGAGAGCCGAAGGCCGAAGGCTCCGTTGGCCTCTGGGTCATACTGCATGAGGACGTGCGCCCGCGATGCTACTGCCGCTCGAGCACGCTCGAGCGTGGCGTCTTGCGCGAAGCCATGAAGCTGGGGAACGGGTGCATGGATATGAATGAAAGCTGGGCCCGGATGCGTCAAGGCTGCTTCCAGGCCCCGTGCCAGGTGGTCCGGATGACCTAGGGAAGAGGAGAGCACGAAAGCTCTTTGCTGTGCCAATGCGAGAAACGCCGGGTCCGGCCTTCTGCCCGGCTGGAGGCCGTCGAGAAGAACGACCTTGACCGGAAGCTCGGTAGACAACAGGCGAGGGATTAGACCGGCGCCTACCTCGGAGAGATAGGCGTCATCGAGCACGAAAAGAAGGGGAGGGCAGCCGGCGCGCTCTTCGGTCGAGAGCTCACTCCATGACAGCTTCGAGAGATCCTCGATTCGTCCAGGGCGATCGGGGGCAGCCTCGACCTCGATCTCGGCTCGTCGCAAGTCCCTCATGAGGCGGATATGGGAGCTTGCGATGCCCTCGGCCACCCCAAGACCCATGGCCCCTCCGCCCACCGAGGTGTCGACGACTAGGGGAGCGAAGAAGGGGTGCTCGGGATACGGAGCGATGCGCTCTGCAAGTGAAGAGCCGCCTAGCACCAGAGCGAACCTGGAACGACCAAGGCCGTCGGCTCCGTGCAAGATGGCGTTGCGCTGCGCATCGAGCCTCCCTGTAAGGGAAGCTAGCTCGAGGAGTAGTTGCCGGTCCAGCGGGCTCTTCTCTCCGAGACGATCGAGGGCGTCGGCGAGCGCTTTCACATCCTTGACCGCCCCGGCGCTAAGCGCTTTCGCTACCTTGGAGGCATCCGCCTCCACTATGCCGGCAGAGAGTCGTCTTCCCAGAAGCTCCTTGATGGCTTCATGGGCCTGTCCAAGTCGCCGCTCGAGCGACCCAGCGCGCATCTGACCGTGATGCTCCGCGACCGCCGTCGTCAGACGAAGCCCAAGCCGCTCACCACTGCCCGGAAAAGCCCCGTTGCCCACCATTGCCTGGCTGCAATGCCTGGAGAGTAGCTGGGAGGCCATGGCTCCGATCTCCGGATCGGAGGCGAGGCGATCACAGGTCATGCCGCTCGTATCGTCGATGTTCTCCCAGTCCGACCAAGACGTGCCGTCGAGTGGTGCGTCCGGGATCTCCTCGCGCATCTCGATGATTGCCTCTGGACACTCGGCACTGCACACCCCGCAGCCGCTGCACGCCTCCTTGTTGACGGCGAGAATGAGCACCTCGGTTGCCGGGGCATCACCGGCGATCTCTCGGAAGAGGCGATCGGTAACTCTAGGTTCGAGCCTTTCCACCTGATCCAGGGTCTTCTGGAATGCCTTCTCGTGGGCCGGCAGATCGGCCTCCGAGATTCCTAGCTTGCCCGCGGCCCAGTCCCAGGCGTCCTGGAGCGCCGCGCGGGGAAGAGGGCCGAGGAGCTCATCGTCCATGAGCTTCGCTGCCTTGTTGGCGATGTGATGATGTGCCCTTCGAACAGCCTCGGCGGCCTCTCCGCTTACCTCCGATAGGCGGCTCGCGGAGTCCAGGAGGGAGCAAAGATCTATTGCGATTGCGCCGATGGCTCCTTCGGGGCAGACAGTCCAGCAGCGACCGCAAGCAGTGCAACCGTCAGGGCGGATTCGGGGCACCGGCCCCTCTCCGGGCTTTCGGAGCAGCGCGGACGCAAGAGCGGGAACGGCCCCTGAACCTACTATGGGGTCTGGTAGGGTTGGCCAAGGCCCATGCTCTCGGGGTTCGAGTACGTCACCCCATACTCTCGGCAGGCTGTCGGGGGCGATCCTGCTTCGGCCTATGCGGGCAAGCAGCGCCGGCGTCTTTCTGTCGGCGATGTTTCCGCCCGGCGTTTCGTTCGCGTTGGCCTGCTCCTGGCCAGCTTCGCAAGCTCCGGCGGAGACCGATAGGATATGGGCCGCCAAGCTTGGATGGTTCGCCCTCACGCGGGCCTCCATGGCCGCTCTTCTAGGGAGCTCGCAAGGGCTCATCGCTCCGAAGATATCCAGACGCACGTGATGATCGAGAGCAGGATGATCATTCCCTTTCTTCTTCTTGCCAAGACGTCCGATGTTCGTGGCGCAAAGGGCGTGAAGAGTCTCCTCTTCTATCGGGGCTCCCGCCGAGACCGCGGAGACGACGGGCACGGATGCGCCTCGCACTACCGCTCGAACCCTTCTGACGAGCGGCGGATCATCTCCCGGGGAGGGGGGTGTTCGCTCGATCACGAAGACAGCTCGTTTGCCGCCGAGATCCGCGGCGAGATCCGAGGCGGGGAAGGGGGATATCCACGTAATACCGAGGACGCCGACGCGCCACCCAAACCTGGACCGAAGATCGGCGGCTACCTTTTCGGCCGTGGCAACGACGGCCCCTTGAGCGACGAGGACGAAGTCGGCATCGTCCATCAGGTGGCGCCTGACGAGACCCACTGGTCGTCCGACGACTTCCCTGGCTCTTGACAGGGCTTTCCGGACGAGTTCGTCGACCTCGCCGCCGAAGAGAGCCGTCCGGCCCGCCGCTATCATACCGGCATCGAGCGGAGAGGCTGGCTGGCCAATGCCAACGGGATGAGAGGGATCCAGCCAGGCCGGCACCCTCCGCCTATCTCTTCCGAAGACGTCGACCTGCGTGGGGGTCGGCGACCGAACCTCGTCGCTAGATCCTCCCAGAGCCTTCGTGACTTGCTCCCAATCGGGTGGTGATGCGGGGTGTGCATGGCGCCCGTCGATGCCGAGCACCGCGGGGCAAAGGGTCGACTCGGTCGCAAGGCGAAGTGCCACCGCGAGATCGCAGGCTTCTTGTGGTGTGGCGGCCATGGCAAGCAAGGCCCCCGTTCCCTCTAGGCGATGCCAGTCGGCATGCCCGGCTTCGTCCGCATGCCGATCCAGCCAGGCGTATGTCACCATTGGAACTAGACGTCTGGCGGCCAGTGATACCGAGGAGGCCACCGTGGACAGCCCCCGGCCGCCAACGAAACAGGCTACCCGCTCTCCGCTCAAGGCCAGGCCCAAGGCATTGTTTGCGCAGGCGGCGGGACCGCCGTCGGCGGCTATCAACCGGGCCCCTAGCCGGGCCGCTTGCCCCGCCAGCTCCAGCACCTGGGCGGAGATGGGTGTTCCCGGAGCCGCGATCAGCGCGTCGCAGATCCGAGACTCCACCTCGAAGGCTGCCGCGCGGCCCGTAATCAGCTGACCGGACGTATCATCGGTGGGCTCGTTGGAGCCACGTTTCGACCAAAGACGACGGAGCCAATCAGCCATTGCTCTTCTTCCCTTCTTCCTTCCAGACGATTGCACCGGTTGGGCAGCGCCAGGTCGCTCGCCGCTGTGCCTCGACGCCCCGCTCCCAGTGGATGACGGGTAGACCGTCCCTCATGTCTATGAGATCCGGCGCATCGGCGGCACACCTGCCGCAGGCGTCGCACGCGACGGCGCATTGATCACGAGCGGCGTCACCGGCCATGGGAGAGCTGCATTGCACGAAGAGTCGCCGCGAGACAGGTTCGATTACGAAGAGATCCAGAGGGCAAGCGCGAACACAGTCTCCACAGGCCGTGCAGGCGTCAAGCTCTACTACCGGGAGCCCCTCGTCGCTCATCTCGATAGCGCCGAACGTGCAGGCCTCCTCGCAGTCCGCAAGCCCCAGGCAACCCCAGGGACAAGACTTGCCGCCCCCATCGACGAGCTTGGCGGCCCGGCAAGAGTTCACCCCCATGTACATTGCGTTCGTTCTCACGCTGCGGTTGTCTCCGGCGCATTTCAGGCGAGCCACTCGCTTGTTGATCGTGCCTACCTCTACGCCCAGTATGTCGGCAACGGCCGCGAGGGTCTCGCCGTCGGCGACCGTACATTCACTGGGAGCCGCCTTGCCGGCGATGAGGTGGTCGGCGAAGCCGGCGCATCCCGGCGCGCCACATGCCCCGCAGTTGGAGCCTGGGAGAAGATCCACCAGGGCTTCGAGCCGAGGATCCTCCTCCACCCTGAAGAACTTCTGAGCTCCCGCGAGCACTGCCGCGAAGAGCACACCGAGGCCCGACATGATGGCTACGGCGGTTGCTACGGTGGCCACTTGAGTTCTCCAGATCCTAGAGCTTCGAGCCTCGCTCGATCATCTCGGGCGTGGCTGTGGGGTCATCGGGACGGGGCTTGCCTGGGTGAATGCACTTGGCCGGGCAAATCTCGGCGGCGCGCACCAAGTCCGCGTAGGTGCCTTTGGAGAGGTCGGTGAAGAGAGCCTGCTTGTTCTCGTCGTACTTGAACAGCAGTTCGTTGATCTTGAAGCAGTCATTGCAGCTAGTGCAAAGCGGAGTGTTGATCCACGGGTCTTGAAGAAGCAGCTCTTCTTCCTCGTCTTCCTCGGGCTCGGCTGGTGCCTCTTCTGCAGGCTCGCTTTCGACTCGCTCCGTTTCCGGGTCT
Organism: Deltaproteobacteria bacterium; assembly: GCA_007128675.1. Lineage (GTDB taxonomy): Bacteria > Myxococcota > Myxococcia > SLRQ01 > SLRQ01 > SKWY01. The sequence continues at coordinate 9,775 of SKWY01000181.1, forward strand.
GGTGCGGCAGTCGGCAGGGGCTTGCCCGCTGGAACAATTCTACCGGCCGCTCCGTCCTGGAGAAGAGCCGCTGCAAGGCCCGCCATGGCGCTTCGGGTCGTCTCCTCTACAGCTTCCTCGAGGGCCTTCTCGTGCTCCGCGGTTAGCCTCTCCATGTCCGCTTTGGCTTCGGCGAGCGCCTCTGCCCGCGCGTCCTCTCTCGCGCGAGCGAGGTGAACTCCACCGACACCAGCCATCTCTTGCAGCAAGCGGAAGTCCGCAAGCCTGTCGGCGCAGGCAAGGGCGAGAGCCCTGCTTACGATGGCTCTGAACAGAACTCCATCATCGGAGATGATCCAGATATACGGTAGGGGCCCGCCTGGAAGGTCCCGTTTGGGATGGGCGATCCATTCGTCAAGGGGCACCTGATCCGTGCTGAAACCCTCTTCCGGCACGGCAAAGAGATGATCTCGACCGATGCTCCAGGCCGCAGCTGCCTCGGCAAAGGTGATCCGAAGCTCGATCCTTTCGGTCTTCTTCTCCTTCTTTATCTCCAATGTGTAGGTCGGCCAGTCCGACACCACGCTCGGGTTGCCGGTGAGGTCCAGCTCACCGCCGGCGCTTCCGGGGCGGAAAACGAAAAGCGGCCGAGCTCTTCCGGCAACAGCAGCTTCTCCGAGGATGGGTGTCTCTGCCTCTGCTATGAATGCAATGCTTGGGCGACAGGGATCGGAGCCCAGGAGGCTACGGGCCAGATGCTCTGGTTGCGCCGTCGAGCCTTGTAAAACCCATGCGTGATGCATGGCGACCATCAGCGTGCCAAGGGATGGTTGATGGCGCGAGAGATCCTCGAGTTCGCTTGGGTCGGGTACCGGCCCGCTAGAAAGCACTAGAACGGGTCTTCCGGACCAGACGAGCTGACAGAGCTCGCCAATGCTCTGCTCCAGGGAGGTGGAGCAATCCATCGTGGCGATCACTGGCGGGACCAATGCAAGCTCGTCTCGCTTAAGGGCTTGCCAATTGAGAGTCTCGATTGTGTCGTCGTGAATCTCCGGTCGGTACGAGCCGCTCATCTCGAGGCGAGCCACGCGAATAGCCCGGGCTAGCTCGACTATTGGGGCTGCCGCCTCGAGAAACACCTCGATAGCCGTTTTGAGCGGACGCTCGGCCTGGCGGGTAAAGACTCCGGCGGGAAGCGGCTTTTCGCTGATTGAAAGGCCCTTCTTCGAGCTAACCAGATAGACTCCGAGTGGCTCCGCCGAGCTTTGCTCGAGCCATTCTCCAAGCACCTTGGACGCCTTCTCTAGCCGGCCTCTTCTTGCCTTCTCGAGCCGACGGGCCTTTCTGTCCGGGTGCATCTTGGCCAACGCCTCATGATCGATGAGGGTGAGGCCATAGCGGCCGAGACCATCGCGTAGGCCGTCACTGAGACTACTCGAGGTTCCCTTTGCTTCGTCGATGATCAATAGGTTGTCGACGTGCTCCGAAAGAGTTCTAACCTCTCGAGCAATCGCGCTCCGGGCTGGCTCTCTTGCTCGCCTCACCGTCTCGACGGCAAGGTGCGCGCTGGCCACCGATGGTCCGATGAGTTGCCAGGATATCGGGATCGTGGAGAGGAGGCTGCGGCAATCCTCTTCCAGGGTTTCGCCAGACTCACCGGAAAGAGCCAGCTCGGAAAGAAGTGCTTCTGTCCCCTCGCCAGCGACCTCTCTGAAAGCCAGCAGCTGCTTTTCGTCCCGGGTGCGTCTCGAGATTCTTCGCACCAGCCTCGGCAAGAGTTCGCCAAGGACGCGCGCTGGATGACCCGCGCCTCGAACCGTCTCCAAGCCTCGCTCCAGGACCAGATCCAGTGGCTGGATATCCGGTGGGCCGCCATCCTCTCCGGGCATCAGGATGGCCGGCATGCCTGGACGTGTCTCGAGCAGGGGCAAGAGAGCCGCTGGTCCTCCTCGACTCCAGTTGAATCCCGAGTCCAGCTTGGGCTCGAGTCGATTCTCGGGGGAAGAACCGAAACGGTGGAATCGACGTGCCGCCTCCTCCCAATCGGTTTTGGCGGCAGGATCGGCGGCCTCGATGTGCTGGGTCTTCGCCTCCTTGGAGGAATCCGCGGGGGTCACATCGGTGGGGGCCTTCTCTTTTTCTGGCAATCTGGTCGCGCCTTGTGTCACCGTTATCTCCAACTCGGCTGGCGGTTCTCGCCTTTTCGGTTTCTCTCTAGATGCTGAACCAGTCGAACTGATCCTCGAGAAGGTTCTCTCTGTCCGCTCTCGTCGCCGCCAGGCCCGCCGCGCTTGCTTCGTCGTAGCGCGGCAAGTCGGGGTTTCGATAGAGGAGCCCGACGGGAACGCCCCTTTCGCCATCGACGAGCGCTCGGGCCTGCCGAATGTCCGAGGGATCATGCTCGACTCGATTCGGGAAGACCCGCGAGAGCCCTTCTCCTCCATCGATGCCGTCGGGATGGGTCAAGAGAGCCATCTGCGAGGGGTCTTGTTGCAACGGGTCGAAAATCTTCGCCGTGTAGTGAGGACAACGCTGCAAGATCCTGATGAAGGCGAAGCCCGGATGGTGGAAGGCCGCCGTCAAGGTCGCCAAGAGATGGGGAGGGTTGAAGTCGACAGTCTGGGCGACGAAGGACGCCCCGGCAACGCCTAGCGTGACCTGAAGAGGGTCCAGGGGGGAGACCACGTTCCCCCGTGGATGAGTGTAGGTTCGAAGGCCGACATTCGACGTGGGAGAGGTCTGATTCTTCGTCAGGCCATAGACGTTGTTGTCGAACATCATCACGACCATCTTCATGTTGTAGCGTATGGCGTGGATCCAATGAGCCGTCCCGATGGAGCAGCAGTCACCATCACCGGTGGCAACGAATACGTTGAGGTCGGGTCGTCGCGCGCGAATACCGCAGGCCACCGGTAGAGCGCGGCCGTGCAGGCCATGGAAGCCGTAGGTCTTCATGTAGTGGGGAAACCGGCTGGAGCAGCCGATTCCCGATACGAACACGGTCTTTTCCGGAGCAAGCTGCTCGTCTCGGCAGAGTCTCTGCGCCGCGGCAAGGACCGCGAAGTCGCCGCATCCAGGGCACCACCTTCCCTCGGGACCGGTGTAGTCCTCGAGCGTGTAGTAGGGCTTCTCTGGGGTCTCCATCCAATCTAGCTTGAGGCCGTACATCAGCGGTCTCCCTTCTTCATGGCGGCGAGCCTACCGCGAAGAGCCTCTTCTATGAGGCCCGGAGGCAAGGGTTTTCCGGGGACCCTAGACCAGCAGTCCACGTCGACCAGGGTCTGAGCCCGGAGGAGCAGGGCCAGTTGTGAGTAACGCCTGGTCTCCAGGTCGATGTTCGGGTCCTCCATGTCGTCGCTGTAGTTGATCTCGACGGTCATTACCTTCTTGTAGCGGTCGAAGATCTCCTTGAGTCCTGGCTCTAGTGGCGAGAGGAAGCGTAGATGTATCGCACCCACCTTCTCTCCATCATCTCGCAGACGGTCGACTGCCTCCTCGATGGCTCCGCGAGTGGCCCCCCAGCCGACGACCAGTAGATCGCCCTCCTCCTCGCCATAAACCTTCGGCGGCTTCAGAGTCTTCGCGAAAGCCGCGACCTTCCGGCTTCGCATCCGCATGCCTTCCTGGTTAATGGCGGAGGCGTAAGCGACACGACTGTTCTCGTCATGGGCCAGGCCAGTCACCACGTGCATTCCGCCTGGCTGTCCAGGGATCGGCCGGCGGGAGAGCCCAGTCTCCGGATCCCAGGCGTATGGCGGAACACCTGCTTCCCATGGGCTCTGATCAACCGGTGGAGCCAACCAGCCTTCGTCGAACTCGGGCCGGGCAAAGTCCGATTGCCCCGTTGCCAGGTTGGCGCCCGTCAACAGAATCACGGGCATGCGGAGGCTCTCGGCGATCTTGCGTGCCATGATCACGAAATGGAAGCACTCGCCAATGCAGGAGGCGGCGAGCACGACCTTTGGTGCGTCCCCCGGTTGACCGAACATGGAGGCCAATAGGTCTCCCTGCTCGACCTTCGTCGGTAGTCCGGTGGCTGGTCCACCGCGCTGGACGTTCACGATGACAAGCGGAATCTCGGCCATCACCGCAAGGCCGATGAACTCTGTCTTCAGCGCGACGCCGGGGCCGGAGGTGATCGTGATTGCCGTCTTGCCGGCATAGGATGCTCCGATGGCAAAGCCAATCGCCGCTATCTCGTCCTCGGCCTGGTGAATGAA
>SKWY01000467.1 GCA_007128675.1 Deltaproteobacteria bacterium
ATGCCCTGTAACATCCCGGAATCACAGGGCAAGGGGGCCGGCCATGTCGGCTGGAGCCTTCGACGGCCGAGTTCGAAGGCACGCTGGTCCCACGAAAGCCCTAAAGGAGATGTGGCTGGTACTTCTGATAGGAAAACCCGTCAGCCTACTCCGGGGCTCAAAGAGCAGTTTCATCTAACAATTATCTTCAACGAACACCCATCAACCCATCTCCGCCTGCCACCCCATCTTGGAATACTCATCCATCGAAGTATGAAAGCAAGTATGGAACCAAATCCTCATAGGCGGCCTCGAGGACCGATCCGTGCCTTTGCTCGTATTCGCGCACTATCTGTGTTCCATAGTAATATCCGGCACGTTTTCGTGTGAGGTCATCGAAATCGTGCACATATAGAAGGTCAGCGACGACATCTGGATCCGTGGTTGGATCCTCGAGATAATCTTTTATGCGTCGACCGAAGTCATTGCGTTCGGACTCGGCGAACCGCACCCACTTTTCATGCTCCGAAGAGTCGAGAATATCCCCCCAAAAAGCCTCCTTGTCCGACAATGGGTAGATTTGGGTGGACAGATGGGTCGCAATGCCCTCTGCCAGGAGCGTCTTCCATAGCTCTTCCTCATGGCCGTGGCGAGACTCGATTGCAAAATCGGGCTGATAGCTGAAGTGGATCGCATGGCCAAGCTCATGGGCCAACAAGAATCTAGCTTGCTTCCAATAATCCCGCCCACGATGGAGCAGCACGACAAGATCGACAAAGACCCAAACGTCATCGTCGGCGACGAGGGCATAGCCATCACTCACGCCGCACCCTAGCACGAGATATATGGGAATCGGCTCAAAACGGTCCTGGGAGACGAAAGGCTTCAGACCAGCCGCAACGTCTTCGACCAAGGACTCGAGCTTTCTTGCCAGTGCCAAAGCATCGTCAGTCTCATTGTTGTCCCAAAGGTATTCCAGAGCCGTGGCTCGTACATCATCGGTACCAGCTAGCTCACAGAAGCGATCATAGGCCTCGAAGAAGACTTGATGGTCATGGCGGACTTCGCCGGGTTCCTCGATCTGTACAGGTACGAGATTATGCACCAGCACGGGACGTGTCTCGTGATGGGGGGCCTGCGTCTGCACATGGACGCAGCCCAAGAATAATACTTTGATGGTCAAAAGTAGAACGATCAATGCAGCCTCCCGTAGTCCTGCACGAAAGTGGGCGAGATGCCCAGGTCATTCAATATACATCCGTACCCCAGAGGGCAGCGAGGCTGTCTCGAGGCCCCCACGCGAGAGCTGTACGCTTCCGGAGTTGGTTTCCAGATGCCGCCTATGATCTTTACGCTCGATATCCATATCCAAAACTGTCTTCCAAAAACAGATTTCTCGTGCCGGTGCGTTTCGGTCATGCTCCTCTCCGCGGGAAAGCACACGGGAGCTGCGCACGCCTGGGGAGCAATGCGCCCAAGAAAGGGCAAACGGCGTTTCGATTCCAAAAGCTGCTCACGAATGGGGAGCAATAAATCCCGGCATGGCGAATGAGAAGAGTAGCTATTGGCGAGCACAGACCCTTCCCTCCATTGGGGCACGGATAATGGGTTGCGGCTCCATGAACGGAACATCACTCCTCGTCATCCAGCTCGCGGCGCAGCTTGGCGAGAAGGAGTCCAAGCTCGGATTCCGGACCGGCATCAGCCTGGGCGGCGAGCGCCTCCACCTTTTCCAGGGTGATTCGAGCAGAGTCCCCGTCTTTCTCGGCCAATGAGAGTCGAGCGCGTTTGCAGAGCAGATTGCCGAGCTTCATCGGATCGGAAAGCTCTTGCAGCACGGATTCACCTGCATCAAAGGCCGAGCGCGCTTCATCCATGCGGTCCAACTCGAGGTAGACAAGACCAATGTCTCCAAGCACCATTCCCTCTGCAAGGCGGTTTCCGACCTCGCGGTGGACTTCCAGCGCAGCCTCGCAGTCCAAGAGTGCCTCTTTGATACGACCCTGCTCCAGGTTCAAAGCGCCCTTGTTCGCAAGAATGATTCCCTCGGATCTGCGGTTTCCGAGCTTACGGTGAATCTCGAGAGCCGCCTCGTAGCTCGAGCCGGCCTTGTCCAAAGAGCCCAGTCGCTGCAATAGCAGGCTCATGTTTCCAAGCACGACGCCCTCGGCGCGGCGGTTTCCGATCTCACGGTGAACCTCTAGCGCGGACTCGAAGTAGGAGAGGGCTTCGTCCATTCGTCCCCGCTCGAGGTGTAGGCTGCCTAGGTTTCCCAAGATGATTCCCTCGATGCGGCGGTTCCCGACCTCACGGTGAATCTCGAGGGCAGCCTCGTACTTCGAGAAGGCATGATCCACACGACCCCGCTTCCCATGCAGGCTGCCCAGGTTGACTAGGACTAGTCCTTCTAGGTGCCGATTTCCCACGGCGCGATGAATCTCGAGGGCGGCCTCATAGTGTGAAATAGCCTCGTCCATTCGGCCTTGTTCGAGGAGCAGACTGCCCAAGTGGCCCAAGAGGAGCCCCTCAAAGTAGCGATCCCCGATCTTGCGGTGAGCTTCCAAGGCCGCCTCGTAGTTCGAGAGTGCATCATTGGTTCGTCCCTGTTCGAAATGCAGACCTCCCAAGCTCTCCAGTGCGTGGCCCTCGAGACGGGTATCCCCAAGCCTTCGAGCAAGCACCAAGGCCTCGTCCAAGCTCCTGTGTGCCTCATCGACTCGGCCCGAGAACCGTATGAGCAGGCCATGGCGGAGAAGTAGCCTGGCTCTTAGGTCTTCTCTAGGATTGGTTTCGAGGACGCTCTCGATTAGGTGGATGCCCACAGCCAAGGGTCCTCGTTGCTTGAAGACCTCGCTCGCGGCAAGCGCCGCCTGGGCAGCGGTCTCTAGAGCCCCTTTTGTTACCGCTCTGTTCGCGGCCTCCACCAAGTTCTGCAACTCCTGCTCGAGTATCCGAAAGGCTCTTGTACCTTCTGGACCATGGAGGGCCTCGAGGACATCTTCCTTTCCAAGCCGAGCGTAGAATGCGCCGTGCCTGGCCTCAACGGCTTCCGGCTCATTCAGCTTTCTTGCCGCGTACTCTCTTATCGACTCGTACATGCCAAAACGCATTTCTCTGTCATCATCGGATGAAGAGAGCGACCTGATGAGGCTCTTTTCCACCAAAGACTGCACTACATCGACCGGCCAGCAGGCTTCCTCCCACGCCGAAAGATCGATCACTGTCTCCACCGCCTCCAGGGTCCAGCCGCCACGAAAGACCGAGCACTGCGCCAGCACTTCACGCTCCCACTCCGACAGCAAGTCCCAGGACCAATCGATGGCCCCCATCAGCGTGGCCTGACGGCTCGGCGCCCCTCTCTTTCCCACCCCAAGAAGTCGAAAACGTTGGGCCAGCTTGTCCCTAATCGCCGCGGGAGACATGACGCTCGCTCTCGCGGCCGCGAGCTCGATTGCCAGCGGGAGCCCATCGAGCTGCTGCACGATCTGCTCGATTGCTTCGGCATCGGCTTCCTTTGGAGCGAAACCACGCCGAACCGCTCGTGCTCGATCGAGAAACAAAGCAACCGAGCCCTCGAGGGGGAGCGGACCAACCTCCCAAACGGCTTCTCCTTCGAGGCGTAGATGCTCACGCGAGGTGACTAGGAAGCGGGCCTCGCCAGCTCGCTTCATCCATTTCCCCAATGTCTCGAACGCCGTGTGTACGACTTGCTCGAAGTTGTCCATCACCAGAAGCATACGGCCTCGCCCCGCGATGGTATCGCAGAGCTGCTCTAGGCCGTCGGCCTCCGATGATCCTTGCGTAAGCGGTACGGACAAGGCCAATGACACGGCCCGTAGGACGTCGGACAGGCTTCTGGCCTCCCCAAGCTCCACGAGCCACGTTCCTCCCGGCTGATACTCGTGTAGGCACTGCGCCGCGTACCTGCAGGCCAGCCTGGTCTTGCCGGCTCCTCCGGGACCCATCAAGGTCACGAGGCGCGAGTGCTCGAAAAGGCTCGTCATGGCTTGGAGGTCCGCTTCTCTTCCCACGAAGGAAGAGGGGTGAGGCGCAAGGTTGGTGCGTCCGGGATCCAGGGTCCTTGGGGGAGGAAAGCGCCTGGCCGCCAGTCCAGGTGGAAGTACTTGCCAAAGGTGCTCTACTCGCTCCATTCCCTTCAGGCGGTGCTCTCCCAGATCCTTGTGAACGGCCTCATCCTCGATGCTCGCTCCCTCGAGTACGGCGCGCGAGACTATTATCTGTCCGCCATGAGCGGCCGCGGAAACACGGGCCGCTCGATTGACCACGGGCCCGAAAAAGTCCAGACGTCCACTCGTGGGATCGACAGCGCGCCGTACCCCACCTAGATGCGCCCCCATACGGACTCGAAAGCCCTTATGTAGGCCGTCTTCAGATGGAGCAGCCTGCGGTTGGTTCAGCAAATCTTCGGGCCATGGGAGCTCATGCAGGGCTTCTTGCGCCGCAAGACACCAGCGAAGGGCGTCGGTCTCATTCTCGAAGGCGACCATGAATGCGTCGCCCTCCGTTTTGACCTCGTACCCTCGGTGCTCGGCGATGAGTCTACGTAGAAGATCGTTGTGCAGCTTCAGCCCAGACTCCATGGCCTCGGGTACCCTCTCCCACATGGGGGTGCTGCCCTCGATGTCTGTAAACACGAGCACGACCTTTGGGTTGTCTCGTTTTGATTGGTCGTCTTTCATTGGGCCTGAGCATTTCGGTTGGATAGACTCGTCTCACCTATCACCTTGGCGAAACAAAACGTGTTCTTCAAGCCTTCTGTGCGAGTGAGAGAATGACGCCAAAACAAACGGCAGAATGCTAAATTGGGAAAAGGGGGCAGGTCATCGCAGCTTCGATTTTCATTGTGCTCAACAATGGAGCTAATCACACTAAGCTCTGCCTTTCGAAGGGATTCTCGACATGGGCACTAGTGGTACATAGGGGAAGATTCTGGCTGCTGTTTCCAAACGGGAGGAAGACTATGAGCGTCTACGACTTCAAAGCAAAGGGTCTAAATGGCGAGACCATCAAGCTAGGTTCCTTTTCAGGAAAGGTGCTGCTGATTGTGAACACGGCAAGTGCTTGAGGCCTCGTAAGGCAGCTCGGGGAGCTGCAAGAACTCTACGAAAGGATCGGCAGCGACAGGTTTGCGGTTCTTGGTTTTCCATGCAACCAGTTCTCAGGCCAGGAACCTTTGGGCGACGACGAGATCCAAGAACACTATTACAGCAACTATGGCGTCACCTTCCCACTGTTCGCCAAGATAGAAGTGAATGGCAAGGGCGCTCACCCGCTCTATCGCTTTTTGACCAAGGAGAAGAAGGGGCTACTCGGCGGACGAATCAAATGGAATTACACCAAGTTCTTGGTGGACAAGGAAGGGAGAGTTGTAAAACGCTACTCGCCCACCACTCCTCCACCGCAGATCGAAAAGGACATTCGCGACCTCCTATAGACAGCCCGCAGCAGGGACTCTCGCAAGAGTTGGTACCTCGTCCTGGGTCCAGCAACGAGCGTCGAAAGAGAAGTCGAGCCGGTGTTGCGAACACGACCGAGAAGGCTGGTTGTTTGTGTTAGATTGCAGTGACGCTGCTGGCTAGTGTGACAGGTCGTTCGGTTTGGGCCTGGAGCCTCGTGAGTAGGTTCCATGGAGCCCCACAAGTCTCGACGAATGAAAGCCGCAGAGTAATTCTCATGGCGAGCACAACGAACTGCAACCTGCTTCCCCTCTTGGTTTTGGGTCTCCTTTTCTCTTCATTGCTTCTAGTTGCCTGCGGTGGCGACGATGAATGCGATGCTCAATGTGACCCCGACGCCTGCGAGGAGTGCGTGGGTGGGGATTGCGTCTCGTACTGCGTGGAGGGCGAGATCTGCGATGGCGAGGGCGGCTGCGCTGTGCCGGCGACCGAGTGCGACCCACCTTGCGACCCCGACGCCTGCGAGGAGTGCGTGGGCGGCGATTGCGTCTCGTACTGCGTGGAGGGCGAGATCTGCGATGGCGATGGCGGCTGCGCTTTGCCGGCGACGGAGTGCGACCCACCTTGCGACCCCGACGCCTGTGAGGAGTGCGTCGATGGCGATTGCGTTTCTTACTGCGCGGAAGGTGAGATCTGCGATGGCGAGGGCGGCTGTCTCGCTGCTCGCCGCGTCATCGGCGCCACCTGCACGAGCAATGAGGACTGCAGATTCGAGGGCGCGTTCTGCCTGACCGAGTTCCATTCGGGTGTGCCCGGGGGATTCTGCACGATAGGCTGCGGCTTCACGGACTGTCCCGAGGGGAGCGCTTGCCTCTTGAGACCATGGCTGGTTTGTGCGCCTGCCTGCAACCTGGAACACGACGATTGCCGCGACGGGCTAACTTGCAGCGCCTTCAGTGAAGGAGGAGTTTGCTGGGCCGGATGTACCGACAGCATCCATTGCACGGCTACAGATTACTGTGATGTGGACTCGGGATTCTGCGAGTGTCCTGTGGGCTTTGTTCCCGACCACGATGCCGAGGTCTGCGAGCAGTTCGTCTGCGAGGCCATCGAGGTCTTCGAGGACACCTTCCTCGTTGGCAACACCTGTAATGAAGGTACCGAGATCTACACAGGCGAGCACTGTCTCCGCCGGGCTAGTTTCGGTCATGAGGTTGTCTTCAGCCTGCAGATGCCCCCCCACGCTGCTGTGGACGTCGAGGTCGTGGGGGTGGACTACGACGCCACTCTTTGGGTGACGACCGATTGCTACGACTTCTCTGGAGCCTACTGTGTAGCTAGCTCGGACGAGGCGGCCGATGGCGAGCCGGAAATAGTCACCATCATCAATGCCACAGACGATGAAATCACCTACTTCATTGTCGCCGACACCGACTGGGAACCTGGTATGGCGGAGTGCGGCTCCTACCAGCTCACGATAGGCGAATTCGAAGCCATCGAGTATCAGTTCGATTGCGAAAATACTCTGCTCAACGAGAGCTTCGACGCGGTACACGAAGGTGAACTGCCGGCGGGCTGGGAGCTCGACTGGACAGAGGGCAATGAGACTTGGGGAGTTGTCAGCGACCGTTCCGGCCACTCACTGAATGGCACCCCCTTTCTGATTGTGGACAGCGACGCAGCAAGCTTCGGGGCTACTCACGACGAGGCAGTGATCACCCCGGCGGTCGACGTCACGGGCCATGACTCTTTAACTCTGATGTTCGAGCAGTATTATAATCACCTGAGCGGATCAGAAGGGACCGTACAGGTGTTCGACGGGGCCGACTGGCAGGATGTCCTCGTGATGACCGGCACACAAGGAAACTGGTCCGAGCCCCACGAGCAGATAATCGACATCACCGAGCATGCCAACGAGGAACTCCGGATTCGCTTCATCTACCAGGCAGGATCGCAGGGGTGGTGGGCCGTCGACAACGTGAGAATTTGCGGCTAAACGTAATGGCTTGCCTTCGCTACCCTTCCTAGTTCTTCCCAATGCGAGGCGCGCTGGCCCTGGCAGCGGTCTCTTCGTAGGGATGAGCGATCTGGACTAGTTCACAAATAGGGTTTTCCAAAACACTGGAACGTGCCCTCTTGTCTAGCAACCAGGGTCGCGAGAGATGTCCAGCAGGGCCTGATAGAGCGCATGGGTACCGTGCGTGCCGTGACCCAGCTCGGAGGCCTTCCTATATATGGACTCGACTAGGGTGAGCCCGGGGAGGTCTATGCCCATGTTCCTCGCCTCGTCGAGCGCGATTTTCATGTCTTTTACGAAATGGTCGATCATGAAACCTGGCGCGAAGTCGCCTCGGAGCACTCTGGGTGCGAGGTTCTCTAGCGTCCAACAGTTGGCGGCGCCCTTGGAGATGGACTGAAGCACCAGGTTTGGTTCCAACCCGGCCTCCACGGCGTACAGGAGGCTCTCGCAAACACCGATCATGGTTCCGGCGACCACGATTTGATTGCACATCTTGGTGTGTTGACCGGCCCCCGCAGGTCCCTGATGGACGATATTTACCCCCATCAGACCCAGAAGTGGTCGGACTCTCTCGAAAGCTTCGATATCGCCGCCGACCATTATCGCGAGCTTTGCCTCGCGGGCTCCCACATCGCCGCCCGAAACTGGTGCGTCCAAGGCGAAGGCGCCACGTTTCTTCGCTTCATCGGCGATCTCCTTGGCCAGGCTTGGACTGGTAGTGGTCAGGTCGATGGCGACTCGACCCTCATTCAGGCCGGCGAGAACGCCATTCTGCTCGAAGTAGACCTGCCGGACGTCGGGAGGGAAGCCGACGATCGTGAAGACGACGTCCGAGGCCTCGGCCACCTCGCGCGGAGAGGCGGCCCATGTGGCGCCTCTCTCGAGCAGAGCCTTTGCCTTGGATTGGGTGCGTGTGAATACGGTGGCCTGGTAGCCGGCATCCATGAGGTGGCCGCACATGGAGTGCCCCATCACTCCCGTCCCGATCCAGCCGATGCGTGTCTCTTGGGGAGAGACACGAAGCTCGACGTCCTGCTTGGATGGCTTTTTCATGCACGCCGTTAAAGCTCGAAAGCTCGTTCTTGGCAAAGGAGTCCCGAGAAGCGATGCAAATGAATCGGTGCAGCGATGCAGGGAAGTCTCCTGCCGCGGCGCCCTTCGTCTTGCTGTAGCCACGGCACGTGCCTAAGTCCATCCATGGCACTCTTGCCGGCGCGCGGTGGTGGCGCCGGCGGTTTGGAGTGTCCGCCGAGGACGACAAATGGCCGAAGATTCAAGTGCCAGGGCGCACACGAGCGCCAGGATCGCATGCTCGGACGTCAGCGACATAGCCGGCGCTTTGTGCTCGCTCATCGCCGTCGTGCTCTTGAGCTCTTGCTCCAGCATCCTCTCGCGGCCGCAGCCGGATGTACTTCGGGAATTGCCGGTGCCAAAGGCCTTCAGCCAGCCCCTCGAAGAAGGTATCGAACCTCCCGATGCCTGGTGGGAGTCTTTCGATGACGAGGCTCTGAACGACCTCATCGCTCGAGCCCTCGAGGGAAGCCCGAGCCTCCGGCAGGCCCTCTCCAGGATGGAGATTGCCGATGCTTCCAGGCGGCGGTCGGCGGCGGCCTTGTGGCCCTCGCTCGATGGGAGCATTGGGGCCGGGCGCCAACGCCAGCGCTTCGATCTAGATGATCAGACCTTCGTGTTCACCCAGAGTTCCTTCGATCTCAACCTGGCCGCATCCTATGAGGTGGACCTGTGGGGTAGGGCCGCGGCCCTCGCCGGCGCAGGCGAGCTGTGGTGGCGTGCGTCAAAGAGCGATCTTGTCGCCGCCGCCATAAGCCTCACCGCGGCGGTCGCACAGGCATGGTACGACCTGGTGGCAGCCCGCGCGAACCTGTCCCTCCTAGATCGGCAGCTTGGAGCGAGCGCGCTGTACCTCGAGCTCTTGGAGCTTCGGTTCGAGGAGGGCGTCGCCACCTCGGCGGATGTTCGGAGGCAGCGCCTGCAGATGGAACAGATGACGGCCCAACGTGCCTTGATTGAGGGGCGTGTCGAAATCGCCGGGCACTCTTTGCAGGCGATCCTGGGAGGCCCGGTCGGTCCGGAAGGTCCAAGCCTCCCGAAGGGCGCATCCTTCCCCGAGCTGCCCTCGACGCCGGATGTCGGTTTGCCGGCAGATCTTCTCGAGAGAAGGCCGGACATCTTGGCCGCCCGCCATAGGCTCGAGGCGGCGGACCAGCAGCTCGCGGCGGCGCTCGCTGCCAGGCTCCCTTCAATAAGGCTCTTTGCCGACGGTGGCTTACGCGCAACAAGCCTCGCCCAACTATTCGAAACTCCGCTTTGGAACCTCATGGCGAGCCTCGCCGTCCCGCTCTTTCGAGGCGGAGAGCTCGCGGCGGCCGCCGATGAGCAAGAGGCCTCGCGGGACGAGGCGGCATGGCTCTATGTCGAAGTTCTGGTGGAGGCGCTAGGAGAGGTCGAAAGCGCTTTAGTCGCCGAGGCATCGCAATGGAGCCATGAGCTGCGTCTTCGCAAGGCTCATGAGTCCAGCGTTGCCCTGCAGGGCGAGTTGACCGAGCGTTTCGTCGAAGGCCTGATCGATTTCTTCCAGGTTCTTGCCGTCATCGAAACGAGGCAGAGCATCGAGCAGCTGCTTTTGGAATCGAAGCGAGAGCTCATTTCCTCACGTATTCGACTTCACCGTGCGCTCGCCGGTGGGTGGGTCGAGGCAGGCTGATAGCGTATGGCGGCTCGAGCAAAACGCGTGGCCAAGGCCGTGCTGCCGCCCGTTCTGCTCCTTGGAGCCGGCGTCCTGGTCGCCGTCTTTCTCGTATCCATGCGCCCAGTTCCCGAACGGCGTGTCCCCGAGCCGGCCCGCGTGCTGGTCGAGGTCCTCGAGGTTCGGCCCACGGACCGGGAAGTGAGTGTATTCGGGCGGGGAGATGTGTTCCCAAGCAGACAGGTGTCCCTCCAAGCCGAGCTCGCGGGTAGGGTCGCCTGGACGAACGAGGGGCTCATGGACGGGGGAGTGGTACGTGCCGGAGAGGCCCTAGTTCGCCTGGAGGACCGGGAGCAGCGGCTTGCCGTTTCGGAGCGAAAGGCGGACCTCCAGTCCGCGAGGGTGGCCCTTCGAGAGGAGGAAGCGAGAGGACGGACGGCGAGGCGGGAGATCGAGCTTCTTGGAGAGCTGGGCGAGCGGGCCGCTCAAAGCGAGCTAGCGCTGCGAGAGCCTCAGCTCGAGACTGCGAGGTTGGCCCTCGAGGCGGCCCAAAGCGGGGTGGACAGAGCGGCGCTGAACTTGTCGAGGACCGTTGTAAAGGCTCCTTTCGACAGCCTGATCCGCGAGGCCCCCATAGCCGTGGGACAGTATGTGGCGCCGCAAATGGAGATAGCGTCCTTGGTGGGAACGGAGAGCTTCCGAGTGCGGGCCTCATTGCCCGCGGCGGACGCGGTCCTGGTCGAGCCCGGCGCCCGCGCCAAAGTGATCCACTCGCAGGGAGAGCAGACGAGGCAGGTCTATGACGCCGTCGTGCTGCGCCTCTTGGGCGAGCTGGAGCCCACCGCCAGGTTGGCGCGGGTGCTCGTCGAGGTGCCCGACCCCCTGGGTCTGTCGCGCCCTGACGGGGATCACACACCGCTTCTAATCGGCTCGTTCGTCGAGGTAGAGATGTACGTGGGCGCGCTCGAGGGCGTCTTCGCCTTGCCTCGCCGTGCCCTTCGCCAAGGCAACAGGGTGTTCGTTAAGGACGAGGACAGGCGTCTTCGTATCCGGAGAGTGGAGATAGCCTGGAGCGATCGCCAGGAGGTCTTGGTGAGCTTGGGGCTGGAGCCGAACGAGAGAGTCATAGTCAGCCCCCTGCCTGGCGCCGTCGAGGGGATGCTGCTTCGAGCCGACGAGGTGCCGGAGCAATGAGGGAGGGAGGTGTCGAGAATAAGGGGCCTCTCGCCTGGTTCGCGCGCAACGCCGTGGCCGCGAATGTCGTAATGATCATTCTGCTCGCCGGTGGCCTGATCTCGGTCGGCAACATCCAGCAGGAGGTGTTTCCCGATGTCGAGGTCGACATGGTCGTCATCGAGATCGCCTATCCCGGCGCGAGCCCGGAAGAGGTCGAGCAGGGCGTGCTCTCTGTCACCGAGGAGGCCGTCCGGGGGCTGACGGGCGTTCGCTCCGTCGAGTCCGTCGCCGATGAGGGAGTAGGGATCGTTCGAGTAGAGGTGATACTCGGGGCCGACGCGGACAGGGTCGCCACGGATGTCGAGAACGCCGTGGCGAGAATCGCAACCTATCCCGACGACGCGGAGACTCCCTCTGTATCGCTCGTAGCCTTTCGAATGCTCGCCGTCTCGATCGCGATCTTCGGTCCAGACGACGAGGAGGTTCTTCGCCGCTACGCACAAAGGCTTCGCTCATTGCTGCTGGAAGACGAGCGCGTCACACTGGTCGAGCTGAGGGCCGTGAGGCCGCGGGAGATCGCGATAAGCATTCCCGCCGCCGAGCTTTGGCGTCACGGCGTGACCCTGGAACAGGTGGCCAGACAGGTCAGGGCATCGACGCTCACCCTTCCCGCGGGTGATGTAGATACTCCCGCGGGCGAGATAATGGTGCGGACCGAGGAGAGGGTGGAGTACGGAAGCGACCTGGAGGACGTCCCCGTCCTGGCGAGTCCCGAGGGCGTGATAGCAAGGGTAGCCGACCTCGGCGATGTAGCGGATGGTTTCGAGGACACTGGTCTCGCGGCCTTTGTCGACGGCAACAGAGCTGTCTTGGCTAACGTCATGCGTGTGGGAGATCAGACCCCCAACGAAGTGGCGGCGGCGGCTCGCGAGGCCGTACGAGCCCTTGAAAACGAGCTGCCGGAGGCCATGGGGGTCATGATCTTGCAGGACACCTCGGTTCTCTTTTCTGACCGGGTGAGGCTTCTTGTCAGAAACGGGCTCATCGGTCTGCTCTTGATTCTGCTCATCCTCGGGGTGTTCCTGGAGCTCAAGCTAGCCTTTTGGGTGATGGTAGGGCTCGCGGTTTCCTTCATCGGGGCGCTGCTCTTCCTGCCGGCTCTAGACGTGTCGCTCAACGTAGTGTCCATTTTCGCGTTCATCATCGCGTTGGGCCTTGTGATCGACGACGCCATAGTCGTCGGCGAAGCCGTCTATCGTCACAGGCAGGAGGGAATGGAGACGCTGGCCGCCGCGATAGCGGGCGTGCGGGAGATGGTCCTTCCAGTGACCTTCGCCGTCTTGACGACTGCGCTTGCATTTCTTCCGTTGCTACTAGTCTCCGGCTTCGCGGGCAGGATCTACGCGAATATCCCTCTCATCGTGCTACCCGTTCTGGCCATCTCCCTGGTGGAGGCGTTCTTCATCCTACCGGCTCATCTTGGCCACAGCAGGCCTCTTACGACGAGAGGGGTGCTGGGGTGGGTAACACGCAATCAAGAGAAGGTGGGAGGGTGGTTGCAGCACTTCATCGACAACCAGTACTGCTCGGCGGTTCGGTGGGCTGTAAGGAACAGGTACTTGACCTTGTCCTTCTTCGTGAGCCTGCTCATAATCAGCGCGGCCATGGTGGCCGGCGGTAGGCTCGGGTTCATCTTCATGCCCGACATCGAGAGCGACACTTCGGCGGCCCTCTTGGAGTTTCCGTTTGGCTCTCCCCAACAGGAAACGCTGCGCGGGATGGAGCTGCTCGAGAACGAGGCCCGCGCCGTACTCGAGGATAACGGGTGGAAAGAGTTTCACAGGGCGACGTTCTCGCAGGTAGGCGCGCTGACGTTTACGGGGGGGATGCCTGGGACAGGGGCGCGTCCCGAAACGGGAGGTCATCTGGCGGAGGTTGCGGTGGAGCTGGTGCCGGCGGGAGAGAGGCCCTTTTCCGCCGAGGACTTCAATCGCCTCTGGCGAAGGCGAGTGGGCGAGATTCCCGGCGCCGTAAGGCTCGCCTACTTCCATCAGGCCGCGGGCATGGGACAGCGGGCGGTGGCCTTCGATCTCTCTCACCCCGATGAATCCGCGCTGATGGAGGCCGCTCGAGTGCTGGCCGACCGGCTCGAGTGCTTCGTTGGCCTCTACGATGTAGATGCCGGTCTGGCCAGAGGCAAGGAGCAGATCGATCTCGAGCTTCTGCCAAGCGGCCGGATGCTCGGTCTCACCTCCGCCGAGATGGCACAGCAGGTCCGGGCCGCTGTCTTTGGCGCCGAAGCACTACGCCAGCAAAGAGACAGAGACGAGGTAAGGGTGATGGTCCGTCTCCCCGAGGGTGAGAGGACGTCTCGCTGGGACGTTGAGAACCTGCCCATTCTCACGCCCCAAGGAGGCTGGGTCCCGCTGCGACATGTAGCCCGGCTAACCGAATGCGAGAGCCCAGCCAGGATCCTGCGCCGAGATGGACGTCGAATCATCCAGGTGAGCGCCGACATCGACAGGGATATCCAGCATTGCCAGACGACGTGAGTTACTGTGCATGAAAACAGTCTGGGATGAGACCAGACGATCTTCGTCATGCACCGCGATAAGGATCGATATATGCTCCTGATTTCGCAAAC
>SKWY01000460.1 GCA_007128675.1 Deltaproteobacteria bacterium
TAGCCTCGACATAGTCTCCAGCAAACCCCCAGTCCCTCCTCGCCTCCAGGTTGCCCAGGTAGAGTTTCTTCTGTAGGCCAAGTTTGATTCGAGCCGCAGCCCTCGTGATCTTCCGCGTGACGAAGGTTTCCCCCCGCCTAGGACTTTCGTGGTTGAAGAGAATGCCGTTGCAAATGAAGAGTCCGAAGGCCTCTCGATAGTTGACACCGAACCAGTGAGAGGCGACCTTGGCAACCGCATAGGGACTACGCGGATAGAAGCCGGTCTTCTCACTCTGCGGAGGTGGGGCCGCCCCGAACATCTCCGAGGATCCGGCCTGATAGAATCGAACCTCTCTTCTGGTGTTCGCACTGTAGTCTCGTAGGGCCTCGAGAAGTCTCAAGGTCCCCATCGCATTCGTGTCGGCAGTATATTCGGGCTGATCGAAGGAGACGCGAACATGGGACTGAGCGCCGAGGTGGTAAATCTCATCGGGCTGCACGGACTCGATGATACGGCGAATACCGGTCGCATCGTTGAGATCCCCAAAGTGCAAGAAGAGCCGCGCGTTGGGCTCGTGAGGATCGACGTAGACATGATCGATCCGATCCGTGTTGAAGGTGGATGCCCGACGAATGATCCCATGAACCTCGTACTCCTTTGAGAGTAGAAACTCGGCAAGATAGGATCCATCCTGACCGGTGATGCCAGTAATCAATGCCTTTCGATTCACCACTTGTTCTGTTCCCCTTTGTTAGCGAAGCAAAGCTGCCTCGAGTACATTGAACCATGGATGCCGCTTTTCCCAAACCCAATGTAGTTTGACTCCACCATGTCATCTCCAACGTCAGGGCGCCACTGCGCAGCAGGAGCACGGGCGTGCTGTTGCAAAGGCGAGGGTCTTTTCCCGCAGCCAGTATCCCGTTCCCGCCCGTTCCACCTGCAAGAGATCAAAGGTGGCCGCTCCGTCAGAGGACAAGTCCGGTCCGGATACATCAATTATGACTCCCCTTTCGACGGAAGTCGCACCGTAAACTTCGCCCAGCTTCCCTCCTTCGACTCCGCCTCGATGCGCCCTCCATGCATCTGCACGATCCTCCAGGACGTGTACAGCCCCACTCCCGTCCCCTTTTGCTTCATCAGCTCCGGCGTGTTCACCCTCGAGAACCTCTGAAACAGCTTGCGCTTCGCGGACTCTGGAAAACCGGGGCCCTCGTTCCACACCGAGATCGTCGCATCGGCCCCATCCAATCCGACGCCCACGATTACCTCCCCATGCTCCCTGCCGTACTTGATCGCGTTCCCAATTAGATTCGTCAACACTATCCGCAGCAGCTCCTTATCTCCCACCACCGCCACGGGCTTCCCATGATAGTCCCGCTTCAGCCTCATCCCGCGTGACTCAACCTCCTCCTCGAACAGCTCGAGCGAGGGCTCTATCACCTCCCGTACCAGGTCGCCTATCTTCGCCCGCACCGGCTCCACGCCTCCTCCCTCGATCCGGGAGAGATCGAGGTACTCTTCGACGAGGCCGAGAAGATGCTTGCCTTTTCTGGCTATGCTCTCCACCTTGCGAAGCTGCTCGGTTCGCAGCTCTCCCAGATAGCCTCCCGCCAGCACGTCCGCATCGGTCACCATCGAGGCAACGGGGCTCTTCAGCTCGTGGCTGACGAAGCCCAACATCTCGAAGTAGCCCTTCGTCGCGATCTCCAGCTCCCTGATCCGATAAGCCTTCTCCACCGCCTGACCAAGCCGCTCCGCGACCGCCATGTGCAGCCGAACCTGATGGATATCGTATGCAAAGGGTCTTCGCGAGCTTCTGAAGAGAAGACCAACGTTTCGTCCATCCACCGAAAGCGGGCACGTGAGGCTGGAGCGCACTCCCTCCCGCACGATGAGGCTCGTCGACCTGCTCCTCGGATGCTCCCGCAAGTACGCCTCTAGGTCGCCGATTATCCGCGGCCTGCCCGTCTCGATCACCTCGGCGAGAGAGCTGCCCGCCATGTCCTCCACATAACCGCTCTTCAAGAGAAGGGGCTCGTAGTCGGCCACCGCATGGTCCGCCCGGGCGCGCGCGCCGTTCTCCTCCACGAAGGCCAGGGCAATCCTGTCGCACGGAAAGACCGAGCGTGTGCTCTCGAACAAGAAGTCCACCATCTGTGAGAGCGAGCTTGCCGCAGCCACTTTCTGGTTCACCTGGCGCAAAGCCTCTCGTTCCTCCGCCGCCAGCTCCTCCAGCGAATCGGAGAGCGGAGGTGGACACGGATATTCGATGATCGGGGGCTGACACATGGATCCCAAGTCCCTTGAACGAGTTGATACGACTCGGCCGCGGTCACCACGCGGCAAGCGACGAGCATAGCATTTCCAGAAGAGCCACCCTACAATAGGTCGAGGAATTCACCTATCGCAAAGCCTAGAGTTTGGGTCGACCGACAAGCACGACAAGTGTCTATCCGCGGGCGAGCCCTACGTCGGCTCGCCCTCTCTACAGTAGGAGCGGGTTTCTCGCACATAGTTCCTACATATTGCCGCGCAGCATGCAGGCATTGAGGGAAAACCCATGCGATTCCCGGCGCGCCGTTCGTGGGACCAAACCTACGAAGATCGTACAATGCAGATTGGTCTGGTGGGGTCGCATCCACCTGTCCGGCAGGTAAGGTAGCGAAGAGCAGAGCAGAAAATTCATGCGCAGAGGTGGCCACGTATGTGCGGCAGATACACGATAGGAGCTCCGGCCGAGGAGGCCGTTCGCCAATTCGCTCTCGATAGGGACGCAAAAGAAGTGTGGGACAGCCTAACCCCTCGCTACAATGTCGCGCCGACCCAGACCGTGCCCGTGGTGAAGCTGTCGCCCTCCGAGGCAGCAGAGCCGGCCCGCCGGCTTGTTCCCATGAGATGGGGCCTTGTGCCCTCTTGGGCACAAGATCCGAAGATCGGCAACCGTCTGATAAATGCGCGGTGTGAGACTGTCGCGAATAAGCCGGCCTTTCGTTCGGCTTTCAAGCGGCGTCGGTGCCTAGTGCCCGCCACCGGTTTCTTCGAGTGGAAGCGGACTCCTCGCAACAAGAAGCACCCCTTTCTGCTGCGGAGGCGGGGAGGCGGGTTGCTCGCCTTCGCCGGCATCTGGGATAGCTGGCATGGGGACGCCCCTTCAGGGCACCTTGAGACCTTCAGCATCGTGACGGGGCCGCCAAACGAGGTGGCGGCGCCTATTCACGATCGGATGCCGGTGATTCTTCCGGAGCCGGACTACGACATCTGGCTCGATCCTGAAGCGGATCCCAACCATTTGCTCGAGCTACTCGATGTCTATCCAGCCGAACGGATGGAGGCCTACCCCGTGAGTCTTGTGGTCAACAACCCTAGGAACGACTCTCCCGATTGCATCGAGCCTCTCGGCGGCGTTGGTCGGTAACGGTCTCGTCCGGAATACAGCAAGCCCATAGGGGACTGTCACGGGCATCGCAAGAACTGTTTTGCGATCGTAATGGCCTTCTCATCAATAGATGCTAGAAGAACCAATTTACCTGTCTGCGCAACGGGAGACTGCGGCCAATGTGGGAACAAGACATGTCAGTATTGGCCTGCAAGGAATGACTGGGACGTGATGCATAGTAGAATGTTCCGGTGGCCGAACTACTGCATGGTTCGCAGCGGCACCGGTTCGTGCACATTGAACAATCGATGGTAGGCCTCCTGGCTGCCGGGATCTCGGTGTTGCAAAAGAGCTTACGGTAGAGTCCCGACCGAATAATCCTACTCGTCGATGACGACCGCGGTGCCGTAGGCGAGAAGCTCAGCGGCTGCCGGGATCTCGGTGTTGCAAAAGACCTTACGGTAGAGTCCCGACCGAATAATCCTACTCGTCGATGACGACCGCGGTGCCGTAGGCGAGAAGCTCAGCGGCTGCCGGGATCTCGGTGTTGCAAAAGA
>SKWY01000132.1 GCA_007128675.1 Deltaproteobacteria bacterium
CATTGTCTGGAGAAGGTAATCCGGATGCGTGAGAGGGCTTGGGTAGGTCTCGAAGACCCTCCTATATAGGCCGACCAGCTGTGGGATGTGAGAGGGGGTGGCCATGACGACGCTGTGGCCCTTGGGCAAGGGCGGCGGCGTGTACTCCCTCGATCCGCCCATGAGACGTTCGATCAGCTCGCCCTCCTCGATGAGGTCGGGGCTGTTAATCCGTTCGACGGTAGTGAACTTGGAGAGAACATAGGCATCCTCCCCTCGGAAGTAGTAGCGAAGTATTCCTTCCAGGACGTAACCGAAGGTAAGAAAGGTTTGCCAGTCGTCCTTGGTGGCCTTGAAGAAGATCTTGTCGAAGTGGTTGGCTCTCGCCAGCCAGTTGAGCCGATGGATCATGGCTCGGTAATCGGTGGCTTCGTAGTGGAGAACCTTCAGTCGCTTGCTGTAGTAGTCGAAGAAGACGCGGGCGTGGTGTCCCTTGCCGTCGATCTCGAAATCGAGCCCATAGATGTGTCCCACCACGGTGGTCTTGACGCCTTCGTCCAAGGTCAGGCGCACCAGCCCCATTCTCTTGTCCTTGGGGCTGGGTTTCTCCCTTGCCCACTCGCCTGGCATGGGGTTGGGGGCGGTCTTGGACGTGGCGGAATGTGCTGGCGGGGTGGAGGAGGACTTCTTTCTTGCCCTGCTCCCTTTCACCGGCTGAGCTACGAGGAGGGAGGCTGAGTCGGAGCCGTTTCGTCCGTTGGATTTCGGCCGTCTTCCCTTCTTGTCTGTTTCCCGCGTAACGGTCTTGGTCGCTGTCTCGCTCTCGACTTTCGTCGCGGCTTTGGTCTTGTTTCGTGTCATCTCTCAATCCTCGTCGGTTCCTGTTTTGGGACGGGGGCCGGTCGAACTCTGTTCTTGGCTCATATGGGCCTTCTCCTCCATGCCGGGAGGTTCACCGAGTAGACTTACCCCAATCATGACGGCGCATGCGACTGGCAAGGCAATCAAAATCGAGGCTTCGGAAGTGCCTAGATCGTAGGCCTCGAAGGGGTTCAAGTCTATGATGTGTATCAATATCGTAAGGCCGCCACCCACGGTCATGCTCCAGAATGCGCCCGCCGCCGTCGCCCGCTTCCATAGAAGCCCCGCTATTGCTGGCACGAAGAGGCCGGCGGCCATGAATCCGTAAGCGAGAAAGATGGCCGAGAGGACGTTCTCGGCGTAGAGAGCAATCAGCACCGAGAGGAAACCAAGGCACAAGGCGAGTATGCGGCCTACCCACAGAACCTCCTTGGGGCTGGCTCCTCGGCGCAGGTACTTCTCGTATATGTCGTTGACTAGGTTCCCGACGGAGGCGAGCAGGCAGCTATCGGCCGTGGACATGATCGCCGCGAAGTAGACGGCGATGACGAGACCGGTGATGCCGACGGGAAGAATCTCGACGATTAGCCTGGGAAGCGCCAGGTCGGC
Source organism: Deltaproteobacteria bacterium (assembly GCA_007128675.1). Taxonomy (GTDB): domain Bacteria; phylum Myxococcota; class Myxococcia; order SLRQ01; family SLRQ01; genus SKWY01. The sequence goes on from SKWY01000132.1 coordinate 1,450, forward strand.
CTGCTCGCTGGTCATCTCGGGGAAGAGGGCTCTTGCGAACACTCCGAGGGAGACGGCGAGAAGGGCGATGACCGGCCATTCGAGCAGTCCCGCGAAATACCAGGCTCGTTTCGCCGTCTTAACGTCGCGGGTGGCGTAGATTCGCTGATAGAGGGTATTTGCGACGAACCAAATGGGGACGATTGTCGCCATCCAAGCAAGGAACGTGATGGGGCTTATGCTCGTGAACGAGAGATGACCCGCGGGAACAGCCTCGCGCAGCTCCGAGAACCCGCCGACGGCGGAGTAGGCCAGGGGGACGGCCACCAAGCCCAGCCCGGCTATCAGCACGATCCACTGGATTGTATCAGTATAGATTACCGCCTGAAGACCACCGAAAGCCGTGTAGAGGAGGACGACCGCGGCCACGACCCAAACCGCGGTCGTGATGTCGATACCGAATGCTGCGTGGGTGAGCGCGGCCCCGGCGACGACCTGGCTTCCAACGAAAGCCGCGTATCCGGCGCCCGAAACGACCGCCGCCATCAGCCGAGTTCGACCATCGAAGCGATGAGCAAGAAAGTCGGGGAAAGTCATCCATCCTTTCGCATGCCCGATCTCCTTGACGCGGGGGATCAGGAGCACCGCCGCCAGCCAGGCCCCGATGAGCCCGGTGAAGAGGAGCCAGCTGCCGCTCATTCCAAGAAGGAAGCCGAGCGCCCCGAGCCCGATCGAAAACCCTCCCCCCACGTCCGTGGCGACTACCGAGATGCCGACCGTGACGGACCCCATCTTGCGATCTCCGACGAAGAACTCGTCGGGGCGGGTCTGTCTCAAGAGGAAGTAGATTCCGATGCCAAGAACCAGCGCCAGGTATGCGGCGAGCACGGCATAGTCGAGGGCGGCCATGCCTCCATCGACGCCGGTGTCGGTTATGGCTCCGCTGGTGGCTAGTACTGGAAGGTGGAATGGCAACATGGGTAGAGTCGCTTCGACCTTGGATCTGCGACCGAAAAGGGCCGCGAAACCGATGGCGGCGACTCGATGAAAGGCCATGGCCGAGAAAATGAGCCGCCAGCGTTTGTAGGCGCTTCATCTAACTATCAGGCCGGCCGGCTATTCGCAAGAAAGCGCGCTTCCCTCGCCAGGCCCGCACGCGTTCGTATCTTCCGTGTGAAGGCCGGGTTCATGTCCGAAAGCTCGGATCCGTCTGTCGAACGGCATCTGGTCGGGCAGCAAAGGAGCCGAGCCGACGACCAGGTTGTCAGCCGGGGCAGCTCGAGGAAGGACACTGCGTGTCGGGGACGCACTTCAGGCCCTCAGAGCCCTCGGCATTACGCACCCGGCGGCAGCAGAACTCCGGTGGGCATGTGCTCCTTCGGTCCGGGATGGAGCAAGCGTCGCCGCAGCGAAACTCCGGGCTCATGTCCCGCCATTCCGTCTGCTGGGTATCGGAGCATTTGAGCTGGCTGATGCACCAGACGAGGGATACACAAGTTCCATCCCAATGAGGGTCCGGCCATATGGGAGGATTTCCGCACTCGTCGCTCCCGAGGCAGGGCTCTCCGGGACCAAGGCACGTGCAGGCATTCTCCGTACGGTCGCATTCTCTTGGAGCGCAGTCGGAGTGAGTAAGACACTCGACGCAGCGGTCGGCCAGTAGATCACAACTTGGCTTGTGGGGCGGACAGTTGTGATCTCCCGTGCAACCTTCCACGCAGCCTCCGCCGGAGCACCGGTAGCCTAGATCGCACTCGTCATCGGAGAGACACTCCACGCACTCTCCGTGTGGTCCTAGAGTCGGGTCGCAAACCGTTCGATCGGGATCGTCGGCGGGGGGGCACCGCGCATCACTGGTGCAGCCTATTTCACAGGTGGAGGAAGAGCCGACGCATACGGTTCCCATGGGGCAGTGGCTTTCTTGGAGGCATTGTACGCACTCCCAGTCGTACTGATGACACCAGTTCAGAGCCGGAGATGTGCACTGTTCGTGCTCGAAGCATTGCACGCAAAGCAGAAGATCGGGGTGGCAGCGTTGGCGCGTCGAGTCGGAGCAGTCCTCTGCCGCTGTCTCGACGCTACACTCGACGCAGCGTCCAGGGGCGTCACCCGGCCGCTCGCATCGAGTTCCAGGAACGCAGTCGTTGCCGTCCAGGCAGCCTTCTCTGCAGGTATGCCTTCGAGCAGAGCTCTCGTTCAGATCGCAGTAGTAGTTGCCCGGACAATGGCTTGCCTCGAGGCATCCAACGCAGCGGCCTTCCTCGGTGAAGCAGTGGGAAAGATCGGGATCGACGCAGTGGTCATCGAAGGTGCACTCGACGCAGCCCCCGATGGAGTTGTTGCAGGTCAAATGATGGGCACAGTCACCGTCTATGGTGCAGGGCTCGAGGCAGTGGCCCACCGACGGTGGGCAGATGAAGTCATCTCCGCAGTCATCGTCGGATATGCAGGGCTTCTCGCCGGACTCCTTGCAGAGGCCGTCTCCTAGATCGCAGAAAGCATGAGGGTCACACCCGGTGAACTCGCAGCTTCCGCTCTCATCGAGGACACAGTTCCCCTGATCGCAGTAGTGACCATCAGGGCAGTCGTCATGGTCGGTGCAGGGGCTCGGCTGGTTGCCCCCATTGGGCGGAAGGGGAGCGCCGTTGCAGGCGCCTAGGATGATTGCCGCCGCCAATAGAAAGGTGGTCGTGACAATACACGGATACCAAGTCATCATCGGGCGTTCAGGTCGGTTTACGGCCGCGTTCGGTTCCTTGTTCATGACATCAACGAGGTTAGCACGGAGAGAGAGGTTGTGCCTCCGTCATCCTCGGCATCCCCCGCGGCGGTTCGAGAAGGGCCGATCTTCGAGTAGTGGCTCGATGACGCGCTCTCGATGGAAATGGAGGTCCAGGCCGAAAGTGAGTTCTAGGCTGGCGAGGTTTTGCGTCTGTCGTGGTAAAAGGACATATCAATGGGCCCCGACTCCCACTTCGTCATTCGCCTGACATTGCTCGCTTCCTTGCTCTTGACGATGCAGGAGACCGCCGTGGCACAGATAGAGCCACAGCCTCATCGCGACGATGCGGAGCACGAGGCCACGCGACAGGCAGAGCGAGTCGAGCCAGTCTTGACGAGGATGCCCGAGCTACTAGTCTATGCCGACCCCGAGTACACCTTGGCCATGCGGGAGGAGGGGCTCGAAGGGGAGGTCGTTCTTCTTCTCACGATATCCGCAAAAGGGCTCGTAACCGACGTGGAGGTCATCGATAGCCCCGACCCTCTATTGTCGGCGGCTGCCAAGGAGGCTGCCCTTGGCCTCGAGTTCCAGCCCGCCGAGATAGACCATGAGCCCGCGCCGGTACAGATTGAGTTCGGTTACGTGTTCTCACTGGATGTTGGACTCCCTCGCGACTCCCTGGACGAGGATGGCCTGGCGGAGGATGAAGAAAGGGAGCCGCCGCCTGCTTCGGATCTCGAAGGGCCAAGAGGAGAGGACGAGCCTCATGCTCTAGGGGAGGATTCTCGAGAAGCTACCATCGAGGAGCGTTTGGAAGAGGGGCCGCCCGACATTCCGGAGGCAAAGAAGCTTCCTGTAACTCTCACAGGCCGGGCGCTGGTAAGAGGACGCCGGGATCCGATTGAAGGGGCCATGGTCGTGAGTGGTGACGAGGTCGCCACCACGGACTCCGATGGCTACTTCGAGCTTCGGCTACGGCCCGAAAAATCGCATGTCGTGAGCGTGCGCGCATCGGGCTTCCACCATTTCGAGACGAATGAAAGGATTGAGCCTGGCGAGCGGCACGAGGTCGTCTACTACGTGCAGCCCAGCGGGCAAAGCCCATATGAGACAGTGGTGCGAGCCACGCGGCCACGAAAAGAGGTGAGCCGCATCGTTCTTTCCCGGGACGAAGCACAGAGAGTGCCCGGCACCTTCGGTGATCCCTTGAGAGTCATCGAGAATCTGCCCGGGATGGCTCGCTCCTCCTTCATCGGCGGTCAGCTTTTGGTGCGAGGATCGCGTCCAGAGGACAGCGGGGTCTACTTCGATGGAGTCGGGATACCCATTCTCTATCATTTCGGAGGATTGACCTCGGTCGTCAACGCCGAGTTCATCGAGGACATCGACTTCATGCCCGGCGGCTTCGGCGCGGAGTATGGACGAGCCAGCGCGGGAATCGTCGATGTGACTCCTCGACGGCTCATAGGCAAGCCGGCGCGAGGTGCCGCGAAGATCGACATCATGGACACCAGCCTCTTCTACCGGCGACCGATTGGTCAGGACATGGCCGTCGGGCTCGCTCTTAGGCGGAGCTACGTCGATCTCTTCTTGCCGTTCTTCCTGTCTGTGACGACGCCCGATACCGGGGATTTGGGCAGGCTCACCGTGGTTCCCGTCTACACGGACTACCAGGTGAAGGTCGACTGGACGCCTAGTCTCGATCACGAGCTCGATCTCTTCGTGTTCGGAAGCAGGGATACACTCGAGCTGGTCACGGGCGGCTCCGATCAGATGCATGGCCTCGGCCTCGACGCGAAGCTTTCGTTCCACAGGGTGATGATCTCCCATCAGTGGCGCATCAACCCGGACCTTGCGTTGCGTACGAGGCTGTTCGGCGGATTGACGCTCCAAGGAGCCGGCTTCGAGGAGACATCGGGGACGCTTGCAATCGATCTCGATCTGGACCTTCTCGAGGCTGGACTCCGGCAGGATTTGTCCTGGTGGGCCCACCCCATGTTGACGCTGCGCACGGGCCTCGACCTCTATGGACTACATGGTTTCAGCGAGATCGACGCGCCCATTCCGTCCGATATGCTGTCTTTCCCTAGCCCAATGCAGCCCCAGGCCGAGAACCAGGTATTCGATGTCAGCGATGGAGCCGAAGCGGTCGCCCTCTGGGCCGAGACGATCCTTGAGCCCTCACCCAGGCTCCAAATCGTTCCAGGGCTCCGGCTCGATGTCTACAGGCTCCCCGAGGCTACTTGGCCCGTTCTAGAGCCGCGCCTTTCATCTCGTTTTGGTCTGCTCGCGAATACGACTCTGAAAGCCGCCGCCGGCATCTATCACAAGGCGCCAACTATCATCGAGGCCAACCCCGTCATAGGCAACCCGGCTATTCGACCGGAGCGAGCAAGGCACCTGGTGCTGGGGGTGGAGCAGGTGCTCACCGACGTAATCGACCTCGATGTTCAGCTTTTCCATAATAAGCATACCGATCTAGTTGTCAGCTCGGGCGAAATGACCGTGGAGGAAGGTCTTGCGGAGATGGAGACTTTCACCAACAGGGGTGAGGGTCAGGCGTATGGGGCCGAGCTTCTCATTCGACACAAGATCACGCCCCGCGCGTTCGGCTGGCTGGCGTACACCCTCATGCGCTCGGAGCGGCGGTCCTCTCCGGACCGCGACTACGTCCCCGCCTCCCATGATCAAACTCACATTCTCACGCTGGTAGGCAGCTACCGTCTTGGCCGGGGCTTCGAGGTTGGCGCCAGGTTTCGTCTCGTGTCCGGCAACCCGTATACTCCCGTCATTGACAGCACACATGATCTCGACACGGATAACTGGCGACCGGTGCACGGACCGACGCGGTCGGCGCGCATGCCCACCTTTCATCAGCTAGACCTGCGTGCCGAGTACACCCGTACTTTCGATACATTCACCTTGTCGGCCTTCCTCGATCTGCTCAACACCTACAACCAGGCCAACGTCGAGGGGTTTCAGTACGACTACCGCTACCGGAACAAGGTCAGGTTCAACGGTTTGCCTTTGATGCCCGTCCTGGGGGCGAGGGGGCAGTGGTGATGAGCACCCTGTTTTCTAGTGGAGCACGGCTGCTTGTGGCGGCGCAGGTGGGTCTCGTCCTGGTGCTCGCCGGCTGCCTGGAGAGCTCCGATTTCGATAGACCGACCGAGGTGGTCGATTTGCGAGTGCTCGCCCTTAGGCTGGAGCCTCCGGAGATCGAGATGCCTCTATCCGAGCATGCGGACCCGATTCCAGTCGGGATATCGGCGCTTGTTGCAACCCCTGATTCGGGTACACTCCAGTGGAACATGCGCATGTGCTCGAGCGCCACGAGCCGTGGCTGTAAGGGAGAGGAGGAGGGAGGCGTACTCGAGCATGTAAGCTCCGGCGAGGTAGAGATTCCCTCTTCTCATGGTGAGGTCCCAGAGATCGTCTTGGAAGGCGAGATCTCCTTCTCCGTGGAGATGATCCAGGAGTTGCTCGAGGCTACCCTGCTCGACGGCCTAGGTGGGATCCGTCCGGTGCTCGATTTGGAGGTCAGGTCCGGCGACTACTCGGAGCGTGCTCTGAAGCGGCTTCAGATCTCTTTTCCCGACATCGCCTACAGGTTGTTGATGGCCGAGGTTGGCATCCCGATCTGCGACGAGAGGGGCCTGCCCGAGGGCTGTCTCGAGTACAGAGCTCGTGTCCCCAATGCGAACCCGGCCATCGAAGATATCGCCTACAGGCGGGTTCTCCAGGACGGCTCCCTTTCGGATCCCGAGCCCATACCCGAGGACGGGCCGCTCCTCGTCTCTTCGGGAGAACAGGTCTGGTTGGTGCCCCAGGCGGCCGACGGTTCATCCGAGAGCTATCAAACGCTTTTCGTCGATTTCGAGACTCATGAGGTTCGGCTCGAGGATCGAGAAGAGATTCTGATCTGGTCCTGGTTCGCTACTGCTGGGCGCCTGGGCAGGGCCAGGACGGAAGAAACCCGCACTCGGGGAGAGCAAAACTTGTGGACTGCACAAGAGAGCGCGCCGAGATCCCAGGGAGACGTTTGGATCTGGCTGGTCCTGCGGGACAACAGAGGCGGCGTAGACTTCACCAGTCTGCACTTGCGGGTAGACTAGCTCCTTTGAACTCGAAGCACGAGAAGCCCAAGGCGGGGTGAAGAATTGCCGGTCGATAAGAGAGGCACCGGCCCTCGGCTAATCCGCCCCGCAAAATAAGGAGAGGTTGGTTTGGTTGCGGCGGGTTCATGGGTAAATCGTGGGAGCCTTTCCACCATCGATCGCGGAAAGCAGGCTGCTTCTCGCTGGCATCTGCATTGTCGAGCGGGGTCTCTTCTCAAGAGACCGTGGGACAGGGCGTTGCTCCCTTTGGGCGCTCGATCACGATGTCGCTCTTCTCGTTCGGGTTGGGCTCGGCGGCGTGAGCGCTTCCCGGCCCGGCAGATGAGTGCACCCATGGATCCATCAAGTCTCGAAACGCCTTGGTCCAGGGCGAGGGAATCCGAGCCTTCGGATCGACCTTGACCATGACTCTTCTGCCACGTGCGAAGGGAAGACCATCGTCCATCGGCAGCATCTGGAATCCGAAGACTATGCTCGTGCGGCCGAGCTTCTCGATACTGGTGCGCACCTTGACCTCGTCCACGTCCTCGACGGGACGGAGGTACTCGACCTGGTTCTCCCGTACCACTTGGAGAGCATCGGGCCTGTTCCAATAGTCGGTGGTTCGTCTCCAGCCAAGGTGGTGCCAGAAGGCGCCTAGTGCTCTTTCGAAAAAGGAAAGATATCGCGAGTTGTGGAGAACGCCGATTGCGTCTAGGTCATCCAAGAAGACGCCGTGTACGGTTTCGAAGAAGCGCATGGAAAGGGAGAAGACCCCACGGCTCATCTCCAGGCAACCCTTTTGGTGTCTTGTAGGGGCAAAGAGAATCCCGCGAATCCCTGCTTGCGGCTCTTGATGGCAAGGAAATGGGGTCAGGCGGGGGGAGGTGCCGGAGGGATGGGATAGAAGCGCCGGTGCTCGAAGATGTCTCTCCAGGATGGGGGGAGGCTCTCTCGCAGCTCTTTGGTGCGGTCTTCTCCCGCGACGAGGGTGACTATGGAGATGACGGCCCTGGAGATTCGGATTGCATCGGGGCGCGTCACGGCCAGGCGTCCTCCTACTCGATCGAGAAAACCGTCCACATCCCTCGAGGGGTGATGAGAGGGGGCGGTGACATCGTGTAGGTACACTGATGTTTCCAGGGGCAAACGTTCGGCCAGTCCACGGGCGGCGCTGGCTCCCACCTGCTCGGCGAGTGTCTCGAGGACCGCGCGCATCGCCTGCTCCGCTCTGCGTCGAGTCGGGAGCTCGGCGCTACGTGCGATCAGGTTCACTATGTCTTCGTGTTTCATGCTCTGCTCCATGAAGTGCGGCTTTCAGCACGGACAATAGGGCCGAGCGAAGAGAGGTCAGCGGGGAAAAACGCGGTCAATCGAGGCGAGAGCACCTTTAGGGAGCGCTCTCCTTTCGAGAATGGCTGCGTTCCCCGAAGGTTGGGCTATCCATAAAGGGGAGGGGCGGCCTGCTCCTTTTGGTTTCGGAATTGCCGCCGGAAGATGGGTGTCATTCTTGGGTGACCACGGGCGGGTTGCCCCGGCCGGGCCTCTAGCTGGTAGCATTACGCCAATGTCTACCGGAGGGGCCCGCATGCGAGGCACGGGGACCGTGGATGGCGCGGCATCTTTCGGAATATGGATCGAGGAGCACCCGAGACAATGTTCGATGAGACACTGAGAAAGTTTGTTCTGGTCATCGCTCTTTTCGTGGTGTTCGTGATCCTGGGAAACTTCTTTGCCGCGAGTCACCAGGCCGCCACGCGAAGAGCGGGCAGCATGACGAGGCGATCTCGGCGGACGCGTAGGCTCTCGAGAGGTGACGGGGCAACATCCACCTCGTTCCCAGAGGATCTTCCTGATGAAGGAGGCGAGGCGGATCTCGCGGATTCCAAGGAAGATACGGCGAACCAATCGATCCGAAAGCGCCTCGTTCCGCAGCTGGTCTTGAGTGGGGTGGCACTCGCCGTGGCCGGCCTTGCTTTGTACGTGATGTGGAGAGTCGCCGACAGCGGCTGATCGAGTGTCACCGAGGGCTTCCTCGTCTCACTAGGTAGGTCCTGGTCACGAATGACTTCACAGACCTCTTCTCGCAGTCGCAAGAGCCGGAAGCGGACTGCTTCGCCTACAAGATCCTTGCGTCATGGAGCCAGCTGGAGGCCTTATTCCATCAGCCCGGTGGTCCTGTGCGACCAGGCCTCCGAGCTGGCGAGGATCTCTCGGGCAGAGACACGAGAGGAGCCTCACTCAACTCGCTTTACCCTCGAGAGGGCGGCGTTCAGCCTTCCTCCCAGCTCTGCCAACCCACTTCCCATTTCCGAGCCTCCAAGGTGGCAGCGCACGACCCGTCTTCCATTGTCCCGGAGCGCCTGCTCGTCGCCCAGTGCCTGTGATCGTTGAAGGGCCGCGAAGCCGTACGCGGCGTTTGGGATCTCTCTATCCTCGGTCTCGTCCGTGGTGAGCATTACGAAGAGGCCGGTGTTGGGGCCTCCCTTGTGTAGCTGTCCCGTGGAGTGGAGGTAACGAGGTCCATAACCGACAGTTGTGGCTGCTCCTGTGGCGTCTCGAACGGCGGCTTGATACTTCGCAAGCCAACCGGCCACGTTCGGATCGTCGGGAAGGTAGGCCAAGAGGGCGACGTAGTCTCCTTTTTGGAGACGAGAGAAGTGGGCGGTCAGCCAGTCCTCGAAGGAACCGTTCTCCGCTCGGCTGCGCAGCTCGTCATCGGTGTGAAGAGATAGATCGCCATCGATTGCTCGTGGAGGCTCCTCGGCAGGCCGGGCATCATGCTCAAGAGTAGAGAGGATGTCGGAGGTGCGCTTCTTCGCATCGGTCACGTTTGGTTCGTCGAAAGGGTTCACCCGCATTATTGAGCCGGCGACCGCCGTAGCCAGCTCCCAGCGGAGCATCTCGGCACCCAGATCGTAGGGGTCGTCTAGGTAGAATCTGATGACCGGGTGTCCCGCCGCTTCCAATGAGTCCACCTTCTTCTCTTCCTTGGAGGCGGCGTCCCCTGGAAGGCGAATATGGACGAAGACGCGGTCCTCGTCGTAGACCCTCGGGGCTCCGATTGCTTCACCCACGACGGGAATGACTCCTTGGCCTTCCTTCCCAGTGCTCTCGGCGACGAGCTGTTCAATCCATACTCCAAACGATTCAATCTCGGGCGAGATGAAGAATGTAAGCTTGTCTCGACCGGCTCTCGCCGCTTCCGCCATCACCGCTCCGAGCCAAAAACCGGGGCGCTCGGAGCAGGAGCGCCTGCCCGCGAAACTCGCCGTGTGCATGGCCTTCGCTCTATCCAGTAGGCGCCTCACCTTGACGCCCATGAGGGCGGCGGGCACCAGCCCGAACATCGAGAGAGCGGCGTAGCGTCCGCCAACGTCTGGATGACCGTGAAAGACTCGATGGAACCCCTTCTTGGCGGCAAGCTCCTCCAGTGGAGTGCCTGGATCGGTGATGGCCACGAACTGGTCCGGGGCGTACTTGCGAGCAAAATGCTCGTAGAAAGACAGTGTCTCGATCGTTGTGCCCGACTTCGAGGATACGAGGAAGAGCGCTTCTTCCGGCTTCTTGAAGAGGCCGTCGACTGCGGCCACCGCTCGGGGGCTGGTGAGATCCAGGACCGTAAGATCGATGTTCGGGTGGCCCTCGTAAAGCGTCTTTTTGAAGACGAAGGGACAGAGGCTGGAGCCGCCCATTCCCAGGAGTACCACATGCCTTACTCCACGATCGTGTGCTTCACCGACGTACTCGGTCAGCTCATCGAGAGAATCTCGAACGCTCGATTCGAGGTCGATCCATCCGAGTCGGTTTCCGATCTTCTTCCGTACGTCCTCGTCATCTGTCCAGAGGCTTGCGTCGCGAGCCAAGAGGCGAGAGGGATAGCCTTCAGAGTCCATTGTCTTCAGGCGGTCTTCGACCTTTTCTTCCAGTTCCTTGAGGCTTGTGGCTACGCGCGCGGTGACGTGTGTCGTGGTCCTGTTCTCGGGCTCTAACATGATGACCTTCCTCTTAAAGGATACGTGGATTCGAAGGGCGGACGGTGTTTCTCAATGGGGGTTGGCTGCTTGCGATTCAACCTGGAAGCCAGGTTCATATTCACAAAATGCTCAAAGCACCAGATCAGTACCCTCGAAGCCGCGATTTGCCGCGTATGCCCCGCTGCCTCCGCTAGCCACAGCCGCCCCTTTCGAAATGCCCGTGCTCCAGCCTGCGTACGAGCCGAGATTGAGCCGATCGCGAACGTTCGCGCACGGCGAGGCGTCGCTCCGCCTGCTCCGCAAGCTTCTCGATGTCCGGCGTTCCTCCTGCGCATGGCGAGGGCTCTTCACTTCCCGCAAAGCTCCACCGCTTATTGCCGGCGTCCCTCATGCGCACGGCGAGGGGTCCAAGTCTTCCCATGACGTAATTGGAGCAGCGTGCATGGCACACCATCTCTTCGCGCCACCCCAAGGGATCGATATGCCTAGAGATTAGTTGCCGAGCGCGCTGTACGATAACGGGGCGATTGGGCACGGCGCTCGTTGCAATTATCTCGAAACGCGGCGAGTATGATGCGGTGAACATGACAGAAAAAGCCCCAGTTACCCCAACGGTGAGCATCTGGTGGTTCGCCTTCGGATACTTCGCCGCCTATGTCCCTTATAGCGCCCTTACGAAGCATCTGACAGATGATCGTGGGGTTCCCGGTACGGAGCTGCTGCCGATAACGGCGATAGCGTCGCTTTGTGGGATGTTCATCTTCATCACGGTGATGAGGTGGTGGAAGTTTGCCACGAACCACGTGCAAGTCGGCGGCATGAGACTGCCCTATCCGCGAAAGTGGACCTTCCTATCGGGGCTCTGCACCGCGACAATCATCGCCACGACCACCCTCGCGTACACCTTTTCGGGCATATCCATCGTCTTCATGATGCTCCTGATGCGCGGCGGCGTGCTCGTCATCGCGCCGATAGTGGACAAGATCACGGGGCGGCATGTTCGATGGTTCTCGGTGGTCGCGCTGCTCTTGAGCCTGGGCGCATTGGTCTCCGCCTTTGCTTTCAGGTACGACCCCAAGATCGGGTTCGCCATTACCCTCATCGCCGCCATAGACGTCATCGTCTATCTGGCAGCCTACTTCTTCCGACTTCGCTTCATGAGCAAGCTTGCGAAGTCGGAGAACGAGGATGACCGGAAGACTTTCTTCGTGGAAGAGCAGATGACCGCGACTCCGGTGCTGGTTTTCACTCTGGGCATGTTTGCGTTGATAGGAGGGCCGATAGCTGGGCCCGATTCCTTCTTTGGCATGCTTGCCCTGGGGTTCACGAACTTCTTCTCCTACGGCGCTTTGATCGTCATTCTCGCTCTTGGCATCGGAGTGCTTTCACAGTTCACCGGGATCTTCGGAAGCCTCGTGCTTTTGGACAAGCGTGAGAACACCTACTGTGTGCCGGTGAACCGTGCTTCCAGCATAATCTCCGGTCTGTTCGCCAGCCTCGGACTGATGTGGTTCGCCGGGGCCGCTGCACCTCCCGTAAGTGAGCTCTTTGGGGCCTTCCTCATTTTGCTGGCCATCATGTTCCTCTCGATTCCACCAATCGTGGAGAAGGAACGCGCCAAGCGTGCCGCTGCGGCACAAAAGGCGGCGGCCGAACCGGCGGCCGTGGCCAACGAGGCGAAGGCAGCGGGTGGCGGGCAAGGCTGAA
>SKWY01000435.1 GCA_007128675.1 Deltaproteobacteria bacterium
GCAGCCATGCCGATGGTTCTTGGAGCCAACGTCGGCACGGCCATTACCGCAATGATCGCCGGCATCGGAGCCCCCCCCGACGGCAAGAGGGTGGCGATTGGCTACCTCGTCTACAAGCTGCTCGCCGCGGGCCTATTCCTCTTGTTCCTCGGGCTGTTCACCGAGCTTTCCTCCCGCTCCTCCGATGATTTGGGGCGGCAGATCGCAAACGCTCACACAATATTCAACATCGTCTCGGCGCTGGCGTTCTTGCCTCTAACTGGGCTCGGCGCAATCGCCTTGACGCGCTTCTACAAGCCTCCCGAGCTTGTCGACGCCTTCAAGCCGCGCTACCTCGATCGACGGGCCCTCGACACTCCTCCGCTCGCGTTCGGACACGCGACACGAGAGTTTCTTCGTATGTGCGACATCGTAAACGACATGATGAGGGATACCCTCGATGTCCTCGAGCGTGACGATGTCGATCTCGCGGCCGACATCGCGAGTCGAGATGATCAGGTCGATATCCTGAATAGAGAGATCAAGCTCTACCTCTCACGCCTTTCTCAGTCGAACCTAACGCCCGAACAAGCAGACCAAGAACTAGAGCTGATAATGCTATCGCAGGAGGTCGAGAGCGCCGGCGACATTATCAGCAAGAACATCATATCCCTGGCCCGAAAGAAGGCGAATCGAGGCCTTCAGTTCAGTGAGGAAGGCTGGCAGGAGCTTAGAAGCCTCCATGCCAAGGTCTCCGAGAACTTCGACCTCGCCTTGGCTGCTTTCAGCAGAACCGACGAAGAACTCGCACGTAAGGTCACTCGTCATCAGAAGAGCATAGAGCAGCTCGAGAGCGACCTTCGGCAAGCCCACATCGACAGGCTCCACCAGGCTATCCCGGAGAGCTTCGAGACAAGCGCGATTCACATGGATCTCATCAGCTATCTTGTCAGAATCAATGGCTACGTTTCCCGTCTGGCAGAGTCCGTACAGCGAGAAGTGGGGCGCCGCGAGGCTTTGGCCAAGGAGTAGGGCCAAGCTCACGGGCCCATCAAACCTCCAAGGGATCGAAGCATCTCTTCAATCATCCTTTGCATCTCTGCGGAGCCCATTCCACTAGCCGCACCAAGCTCTTCCATCAGTGCGCGCGACAGCGCCTCCGATGACTCACCGAGATCGTCGTCGCCGTGGGCCTCATCTAGCCACCTTTCAAAGAGGGGCCCGACAAGGTCCCTTCGTTCTCCGCGCGCGGCCGACCGTATCGTCTCTTCCAGCTCCCTCCTGTCGGTCGTGCCGAAACGCGAGCTTTGAGCAAAGCCCATAAGAGCCCTGCGCAGAGTTGCTCTACCCACGGCCTCTTCAAGAGCTTCCATGAGGCCCGGTGCCTTGCCATCGCAAAGACCGGTATAGGCCGCTAGGCCGCCTTGCTCCATTATCCTTTCCAAGGAGACCCCCGCCGGCCCGTCGACGCCACCCATGGCACGCCACAGATGGTACGCAAGATTCACGATGCGGCGGCGAATCCGCTGAGCCACCTCGTCTCCATGCCGAGTGCGCGCATAGTCGATCACCGCATGCCACGCCAGCGCCTCCTCCAGGGCCGGAGAAGACACGCCACCAACATCGATTAGCTCACCGAACCAGAGATGAGCCATCTGATGGGCGATTGCCAGCTCTTGCATGAAGGAGGACATATCGCCCCCGCCCATACCGGAAAGCGCACCCGTGCTGTTGATCGCCATCTCATTGACAAGGACCAAACCCGGCGCCCGCAGGCCGGCTATTGCACCACCCATTCTCGCCTCGACCAACTCGAGGCGCCGCCAAGGATAGGTCCCGAACCTCTTCTCGTAGTGCCGGAGCAACCCCTCGGCCCATCTCGTCATCTCCTTGGCTGTGGCAACCCGCTCTGCAGTGGCCCGAACAGCCACCTCTCCAACCCGGCGCTCATCCCGCTCCATGCCCGAGGGGACAAGAACCACACCCATACGCCGAGCGCCCGCCGCCACGAAGGTATGACGAACGTTTCCATCGGGCATCGGCACCCGGCTAATCGACTGACCTGTCGCTGCCGAAACTAGCCCTTGGGGCGTACTGACGCTCATTATGAAACAAGCCGGAAGGGAGGAATGAGGAGGTCCCCAAGGGACTCCGGGAGAATCGAAAAAGGCTCCGTCATGATATGACGCAAGAACGGGATGGGCCCCCAGAAGCACCACTCCCGTCCCATCGGTCCCAATGGCCCCGATCTCTTGTGCTCTGTTACCACCGAGCATCGCCCCCATCGACTCCGCCAGAGTCCCGGCTTCACGAAAAGCAAGCTGTCCGCTCATCTCCAACAACAGGGTGATCAGCTCACCATTTACCGTCGGGCGCGGAAGAACAACGGCGAGTCTCACCTCGTTGCGCTGAACAGAGACATCCTCGAACTCGCCGGCCTCTCCAATCCTTGCTCGAGCAGTGGTAACCGTCATGGGAGACGCCCCCCCAAAGCTCTCCGGTGGAGGCAACATCAAGGTTATCGACTCCAGGCCCGTCGCCGGAGCAAGAAAGGAGACCTGCATTCGTCCGCTCAGCTCCCGGTTGGCCGGAGAAACGGTAAGCTCAATCTCATAAAGCGGCCACGTAGAGAGCTTGGCCTTGGAAGCATTCACGAGGGTGCTCGACACGCTCTCGGCGGCCAGCACGCAGGGAGGCTTGCTCTCCACCTTCGCCTGAGCTTCTCCGGCACCGGATGCGCCGCCCAGGACAGCCGCAATCAAGCTCAAGCTCAATCCAATACCCATCACACAACGCTAGAAGACCCGTGGCGAATGGGCAAGCCCGAGGTATACTCATGCCCCCTCGGAGTTCGTATTGGAGAGTCCTCACATGGCTTATTCACAATCACTTACCCTTCTCCTACGCCGTGCCGCTCTTCTCCTGATGATTGCCTTCCTGCCCACGTCATGCGCTAACACGCTGGGTCGGGCACAACAAAAACCCGCTCATTCCCCCACTCCCGGCTCATTCAAGCTATTCGAGGGAGTGGATGGAGTTCCAAGTGAGGTCCTTGCCGAGCAATCACCTCGGGAGGATCTAAACGTACGCACTGTCACCGGGAGTTCCACCCCGTCAGAGATCACATCAGGCGAAACCACCGAGCTAGTGATCTCCTCGAAGATGCGAGTCTCTCTCTCGGGTGACTCCAAGGGACAAGAAGGCTGGTCGGTGAATAACTTGGTGCTCCTCGAGGTCCTGGTCGAAGACAAGGTCATCGATCGTTTTGGGGTCGGCTTCTTCGAACCGATCTATGCGGGGGCCGAGATGATAGAGGCGGTGGGCGATTATTCACCGAATTTCGGCCCTCGCAGCCCAACCATCACTCACCGCTTGCCTCTAGACACACCATTCGTCGTTCGAGCTACGGCCCTGGACTACCGCAACCTGGGTTCGGTCACTTCCCTTTGGCTCATCATCGAGGAGTCGCAGGAGGCGCTCGATTTCAAGGAACTGCGAGACGATTGAGAGATGACTACTACCGCCTCGGGTTTATTATGACGTCGGGCTCACCGCCGGGAAGCCGAGTCGGATCGTATATCTCGGTTGTACGGCCACCGGTAGTAAGCAACACGAGGCCCGTCCCGGCCAAGGTGACGCCAAGCATGCTCCACACAAGAGGACGCCGCTCGTCCCAAATCGTCAGCAGCCTGTTTTCCTGATCCTCGGCTGTCTCGACGATCGCGGGGTCACGAACAAGCACGAACGACAGGTCATGCCTCTCTCCCGCGGCGAACGTAACCGTTTGAGTGCTCGGAAGATATCCTTCGGCCTCAACCACTATGGTGTGGGTGCCTGCCGGAATCTCCCGATCGATTATCGGCACCTCGCCAATGACTCGCGGGCCTATTCGAACTCGGGCGCCATCCACATTACTGGACAGGACCAGGACTCCCGCGAAGGCGAGCAGGTCTACATCCACGGTCACTGTACGTCTGGGCTCGACCTCTACCGTCTCGGTATGGGTCATGTAACCAGGAGCAGAGATACTGATGGTGTAGCTTCCGGGCGAGACGGTAATGGGGTCGCGAAGAGGCAGTCGACCAACCTCGATGTCATCGATCATGACTCGAGCGCCGCGAGTGTACGAGACAATCTCGATATGGCCCGATGGTTCGCCGCTCCGGGCACCAGCCACACGGGGAGCGGCAACAAGAAACAGCAGAGCCGGCAGCACGAAAAATAGTCTCGCTACAGACGAAATCGACGACACTTTTGAAAGCTCCCGCATCTTCTCTTGATCATTATACTCGGCACAGCGCCTCGAAACGAGTGTCCAAATCGTCGGCTACATGGCCGCGGAAGCCGACTCATCGCGTTCGCAAAGCCGCCCGCCCACTCACACTCGACGCTCCTGTAAGGCTCTTTTTGAGAAACGTCTCCATTTCGCCTGAAGCTGTAGCTTTGTTTCAGCTGAATCGATGGCCTGCGAGATCCATTCAATACTCGACGCGGCGATCAGGCGCGAGAGCATCTAGAAGGTCAACATGGCGTAGCCATCGTCGGCTCGACTGGAGAGGAAGACAGGCGCCCCTACTGGCTCGACGGCATCCAACCTCTCCACGGCATCTAGGAGGCGGTGTTCCTCCAGACTTCGCGTGCAAGCAGCGGTATGCACCCCCGCACCCAGCACCCTCTCGAGCTCTTCGTGCAACTCCATGCACCGCTCGTCTCCAGAGGATAGGCACCTTACTCCTTCACCGAACAACAGAAGGCTGACCGACTCGGCCATACCGGTCTCGTGTATTGCACGAACGAGAGTAAGGCCCTCCCTAGCCCGCACGTGGGAGTCTGGACCCGATGTTACGATTACGAGCATTTTCGCCATGGCCACAGTCTACCCGGCCTCCAAGAGGATTTGTCGATCAAGAGAGCCGTCCAGGTCAACGGCGGCAGGCGACTGCAAGCTTGAGCCCTCCCACCCGTACCGGATAAGCTAGGCATCTGATAGTGTTTTGATTGCCCGAAGGACTCTGGCGGCAAGGGAGCGTGCCCGTGAAACCAATTGACGACAAACTCGACCGATACGAGCTGGCTTGCTCGGCCGCCTATGGAAGTAGGCCGCCTGTGATTCTCCACAAAAGACGCGATCAGCACACTCCTTGGATGGCTTTTCGGCCCATGTTCTGGGTGGCTCTGCTCCTCGGTGGCCTGATGCTGTCAGGTTGTAACTGCAAGCAGGATCCGGGCACCGGCAACGGCCCTCCCCCGGAATGCTCGAGCGACCAGGACTGCATCGATGCCCATGACAGCAGGTGGTACTGCCGTAATGGAGAGTGCATCAAGGGAGAGAGAAACTGCGAAGACGAAGGAGACGTGGCTTGCTGCCCCGGCCAGACCTGTAGCCGGCACGGAGTCTGCTTGGACAGGTATGACACCTGTGAGGTCGATGCGGATTGCGATGTGGCGGGTCAACGCTGTCTTCCGCGCATCGTGAACAACAACGAGCAGACGGTATGCACCTTTGCCCTTTGCGAGAATGGCGCCTGTCCCGACGACCTCGTCTGCTTCGCTGGGTTCTGTATCGGAGAGAATCCGTGCGACGGCGGCTGTCCCCACGGAGAGGCATGCGCTCCCAGCAACAATCGGTGTCACCCCGCACCAACATGCGAGCCGACCTGTCCTGAGGGCTCGATCCTTGCCTTTGGAGATCCCCTCAACGTAGACGACGATTGTGACCTCGACTCGCTTTTCTGCGTGTGCGAGCCCTTGCCCCCACTGATTCCTAGAGACACGGGGCGTCACAGCGCCATCACATATCTACCCGATGGAACGCTGGCGGTCTCCGCCTACAACGGCGATTACGGAGATCTCGTAGTCGTCTACTTCGACTCCTCTGGAACGCACCTTGGAACCGACTGGGTCGACGGAGTACCAGCAGGTGCTCCAGCGGTCGCCAACCCGACCGGCCCTCGAGGCGGAGTCGAAGAACCTGGGCCGGATGTGGGCCGTTACACGGGTATCGTTGCCGCCAATGACGGAACACTTCACGTCAGCTACTTCGATGTCTCTTCGCAACGTCTCAAGTACGCTCGCCGCACGGATGGTGAATGGACAAACCATGTGGTCGACGAGGAAGGAGACGTTGGCCGCTACTCCACGATTGCCCTGGACGGCGCCGGCGTACCGTATATTGCTTACTTCCGCCGGCGTGGAGTGGACGATGATCGCTACGCGACTGCCTTGAAGGTCGCACAGGCAAACGGCATTGCTCCTTACGGCTCTTCCGACTGGACTACGATCGAAGTCCAGAGATCCGTGGTGAGTCCAACACCTTGTGATGGCGGTTGCCCAAGCGGACAGCATTGCGTCAGCGATGGCTCTGATACTGTCTGTCTCCCTTCCGTGTCCGGCTGCGGAGGATGCCCGGAGGGTCAGGTCTGCGTGGATCTAGGTTCGGGTCCAACATGCCGTTCCCGCCTAAGCACCCTATCCATGGACGACCTTCCAGTCGGCATCGGCCTCTTCCCGTCACTGGTCATAGCGGCAGACGGCACCGCGACGGTTGTCTTCTATGATCGTCGCTTCACCCGGCTACGTATCGCTCTCGGCATTGATCCCAGAGCGGAGGAGACTGGACACCGGCGTATTTTGCACAGCGTGTTTCGCTCCGATATCGGCCGCTTCCCATCGGCTGCCCTCGATTCGTCGGGTGATTTGATTGTTTCTTACCAACACGCGGACCACGGCCACCTCTTGTGGGCCAAAGTGGACCCCGAAGGCAACGTGGTCGACTCGGGTGTCATCGATGATGGAGCGAGAGACGCCATCGAATCGCTGCGGCTCGTCGGAAATGACAGCTCCCTAGTCATAGCTCCCGATGGCCGATGGATGGTCGCCTACCAAGATGGCACCACGGGCGACCTAGTCGTTGCAATCAGGGAAGGCGACAGCTGGAGGAAAGAGGTGATCGCATCCGACGGAGCAGCGGGCTTCTGGGCCGATGCAGTTTATGGCGGTGGAAGACTCTATGTCAGCCATGCCACGGTTCAGGCCTTCCCCAACGCTCCGCTTAGGACGGATCTTAGGCTGGAAGTAGTCAATCCTTGAGAAAGGCAACCAAGAGCCGATACTCGCTGCAGCCGTGCTCCGAACCAGCAAGTTCGGACAACCGCTTGTGATCCGGGAAATCCAAGGACTCAAGTCGGCTCGAGTATAAGAGTTCATTGATCCATCGCAGGAATACACTTGCGACAACTGCTTTTCTTTCTCCCCCGGTTGCACACCAAGGCTCGTTGGCCTACCCATATATGTTGATGAAGAGCATGGCAAAGAATGAGGCGAAATGCCCTCGAGGCAGATCCCCGCGTGTACTTCTCTTGGCCACGTGCCTTCTCTTGCCGACTATTCTCACGGCGGCACCTCCTGGCGACATGGACAAAGCCCCCTCAGAGAAGACCGAGGAGTCATCCGAAGTCCAATCCACCCCTCCGATAGACGAGCCTTTGGACGCCCAAAGCGATAGCCGGGAAGAAATCTCACACCCAATGGCTGTGCATGGCTGGCAAATCATCTCCAATGACGAACAGCTGGAGAACGCCCTCGAACGAGCCAGGGAAGAAGATCGCTTGCTCCTTCTGCTGATTCGTTCCAAGTCATGCCTGAATTCGGGCGAGCTCGAAGGAGAGCTGATCTCTCGAGAAGAGCTGCATGAAGAGTCAAGCCGCTTCGTCCGCCTGGCCCTGGACGTTGATACTCGCATTGGGCTCGAGCTGACTTCGCTGCACCGAGTTCCGATTAGCCCCTTCCTTCTTATATTGAACGAAGATGGAACCGAAGCGGCGAGACTGGACGGCAAAACGCCCACGGCGGATCTGGTTCGCTCTCTGGGGGCCATCGCAGACGGGAGAGGCACGCTCTCCGAGATGAAACTAGCGGCCTCTGAAAACCCCTTCGACATTCACCTGGCTTATGAGCTTGGCAGGCAGAACGCCTTGAGGGGCAACGCCATAGAAGCCAAACGGCACTTCGCGAGGATCTTCGTTTTGCGAAGAAAACTCACTTACTCCCCGAGAACCATCGTCCGAGGTATTGCCGACGTTGGTCGCGTAGGTGATCCCTCCGACTTCGGCCCCGTTCGCTCGTTGGTGGAGTCCGACCTTGCGGGGCTTCACGAGGAGGTCGACACCCTTATCGCCTCTTCTTACTTTGTTTTGGCTAACCATCTATATCTTTGCCATCGCAAGGATTACACACAGGCCCTTCGCTTGCTGGAAGAGCTTCGTCGTCGCTTCCCAGACAGCCCGGAAGCTAGACGAGCAGGACTTTCATTGGCCATGGTCCACCATAGGCTCGGATCCACTACCAATTCGCGAGACGAAATGTCCCGGTTTCTGTCGGATAGCGCTAGAGATCCCAGGGCTATCGCGCAGGCTTTTCTAACAGCCGCCGAGATCGATCCCCTTCGCGCTCTCGTGATGGAAACAATCGACGTTCATCTCGAGCGGCATCATGACAGCGCCCGGTTGTGGGCTGCCGCCGCCCGGCTGCTTGAAGTCGAAGGAGACATCACGAGCGCCGTGGCGGCAGCTCGTCGAGCCAGTGACCTGAATCCCGAGTCTAACTGGCAGAAGCGAGAACTTGCGAGGCTCGAAGACGAGCTTTCCGAGCTGAACGATGAATCCTCGCCCCTGGAAGAGGACTCCAAGGAGAACGACAGTAAGCCCGAGGCCTCTTCTCGGTTGAGAAACGACGGCTGCTCAATCAATCAGTTATAGGTCTGCAGCCACAACTGAATGCTTCTGTTTCTGTAGTCGGTCTCGTCCGGGAAATGCTCCATGATCATCATCAAGGTACCCCTGGCCTTTTCCCATTCCCTAAACCTCTCGTATCGCTGAGCCTGGAAAGTTAGGCGCCGGTACAGCTGGTCGAGCTCACGGTTGCATTCTCGCAATCGAGCATCGGCCTCGTCATATAGAGGTGGTTTCGCCTCGACTCTCTCGAGATAGTCCTTTGCCTCGCCGTAGTAGCGACAAGCCTCGTATAGATTTCCGGGACCAATTGACCGATTTCGCCAACGACGCTCGGCTAGAGCGAATCTTTCTTCAGCTCGACGCGGATCGGGCGCTGGAAGGGGCTCTTCGCTGATCCAAAGATTGCGAATACCCCAAGTTGCGGGAGGACGTGCTCCCGGGTTTTTGACTTGATCGAACACGATGGTGTTCATGCTGTTCTCGATGAGGCCATCAAGAGGCAAGGTGATGCGAATATCTGGCACCCAAGTCTCGATTGCTATTGGGGCATAGCCGACAAGCCGTTCGTCGTTGAGCCTTATCTCCACCTCGTTCTCACTGTCGATGAAGCCTGCATCAAAGGTAACCGTCACACGGCCGTCCGCATACGAGAAGGAGAAGGACAAATCGGATCGAGCTTGATGGGTCACCCCCTGGGCGCCATAACCGAATGTCCAGTCCCTTGCCTCGAACTCGAACGGAACGACCATCCCGCTAAGATCGCGCTCACCGATGACAGGCTCATCACCGCTTACCGCGAAGACGCCAACGACAAGAAGCAACCCGATGACTCCAGCACCGATATGGAGGATACGGCGGCGCTGCGGTGGCAAGCCCGCGTGCCACAGCTTGAACCGTCCCATTGGTGTCGAAGCGGCCTTCCGGACCCTGAAGCGGTCTCGCGCGGAGCCACCACCAGAGAGAGCCATCGCACCAGCGGCTCCTCTACCCCCACGCCTAGTGGTCATCTCGACCCCGGCCGATCCAGACAATCCGCCACTGGGCTGAATAGAACGAGCGGCGGAAGCTGGAGTCGAGGGACTCGTCCGCGGCCGTCTCGCCGGCAGGTTTCGCGAAGCAGCTTGTTCCTGGAACTCGAAAACCATCCGCCCTACTTGGATGCTATCTCCCGCCGATAGCACGTCGGAGTCTATCCGCTCTCCATTCAGATAGGTTCCGTTGGAGCTTCCTAGATCCTTGAGCACATGACAGCCGTCACCTTCAACGATGGTGAAGTGCTTTCGTGACACATCCGGATCGTGAAGGACTACGTCATTGTCGGCCACCCTACCGAAGCTAACCTCCGGTTCATCGAACCGAAGGGTCTCTCCAGCACCATGCCCTTCCCGGATCAAAAGAGAGAAGCCCATCTTGTTTGCTAAACCCGCTGATTAAACCGATCCAGAGACGAACTGGTAGATAATCGGTGCAAATAGAACAATGAACACCGTTGGGAAGATGCAAGCGACCAATGGGAAGAGCATCTTCACGGGAGCTTCGTTGGCAAGCTTCTCCGCTCGCTGGCTACGCTCGATTCGAAGCTGAGTCGATTGAATACGCAGTACCTTCCCGAGGCTTGTGCCCATCCGGTCAGCCTGTATCAAGGCTGTCACGAACTGAGTAAGAGAAGGCAGATCCACCCTGTACATCATGGACTTCAAGGCTTCCTCGCGAGTCTTCCCCATCTTCAGTTGCTTCAGGACCAGGCCGAACTCGTCTTGCAGAGCCCCGGGCTTGCCCTTCTGTACCACCTTGCCCAGTGCACCTGTGAAGTCCAGACCTGCCTCGACCGACAAGGTCAGTAGATCGAGATTATAAGGAAGGGCGCGAGTTATCTGGTGGTGCCGCTTCACTACTTGATCGCGCAGCCAAATGCGTGGGTAGAAGTAGCCAATCAAGGCCAATACCAGGACTAGGACCGGTGTCCAGCCCATCATGGCGACCACATAGATCCCCAGTACCACCCCACCAATAGCCGCCAAAACTTGAAGACTGATGACCTCTTCCGGCTTCAGATCCGATGGGTCCCCAGCCTTGATCAACTGATGCCGGAGACTTGCTTCCACGCTCTCGGACATAAAGCGCCGAACGACCACGCCGAGCTTGTTCAGAAGCACGCGTCGAGTGGCCCCCAACAAAGAGGCCTCGCGTTGCTCTCCGACCTCCTCGAAAAACCGCTTGAGAAAAGCTTCGTATACCCCGACCACCAAGAGAAAGACCGCCCCTAGCGCCATGAGCACCGCGGCCCCATGCGAAATAGGAGCTAGCATGAGGACCTCGACATGGCAGGCCCACCCAAACAATCACAGCTTGGCAACCGCGGATTAGAAGACTGCGGCACATACCCATGCAAAACAAAGCTAGCAAGCCCACCTAGAGCAACGTGATCGAAAAACGACAAAGCGCATGCGCCCACCACCCCCACGAGGGGCTGATCTGAAGTCGCAATCGACTCTCTTGGGCTCGCTATCATTGCGTAGGCCTCATACGTCGATGTTCACGATCTTGCGAATGAGAAGCATGCCAATACCAACGAGAACCATAACGCTGACGACGACTATCACTCCAAACCAGCTTGCGAGCATGGGCTCCATGAGATCTGGTCGCATGTAGTTCAAGACGACACCAAGGAAGGCGGGCATCAGGGCAACAATCCAGCCCTGCAACTTTCCCTGGCTGGTCAGAGCGTCAATCTTTCCTTCGATTCTGAACCGCTCGCGAATCGTCATACCAATCGTTTCGAACATCTCGGCCATGTTTCCACCGAGCTGGCGAGCAATATTTGTGGAAGTAACCACGAGATCCAGATCGTCGGACTTGACTCGAGCAGCCATGTTGATGAGCGCATCTTCCAGCGGCACCCCCAGCTTGACCTCCTTGACGAATAGGCCGAACTCCTGACCCAGCGGGTTTGGCGCTTCACGGGAGACGTGCTCAATCGCCTGTGGAAAGGTGAGGCCCGCCTTGAAGGCATTGGCCATGGCCTGAAGTGCGTCGACGAGCTGAGTATTGAAGGTGCGAAGCCTGTTCTTTCTGTAGCGGCGAACCAGGAGAATGGGGGTCAAGAAGCCCGCTACACCTAGGGCAAGAGTTACCACCCACCCAAAGAATAGAAAGCCGATGAGCACCAACATCGACATCAAGCAAACGGAGAGCACGAAGAGCGAGCGGGCATCTATGAACATCATTATGTCGTTGATGTCCTGCAGATCCTGGACGACGTACCGCTCGCGATACTGCTCCAAAGCCCGATAGAACACCGAGGAGATCACCAAGGTGAAAAAGAAGACCGCCCCGGCCGCGAATAGGAAGACGAGCAAGGACATGGTGCGCTACTCCACGCCTCCAGCTCCACTGCCCATTCCCCGGATGACCTGTATCGTCTGAAGACGCCTTCGCTCCAGCGCCTGCGTCCGTTCTCCCGTCAGAAGAGTAGTGATCGAGGTCCGCCCTGTGTCGTCCTTCAGGTCCATGTCCTCCGGATTTCGCAAGGTCAGAGTCAGGGTGCCAAGCTCGGATGCCAAGGTAAGAATCTCCGCCTCCTCCGGGAGGGCCAGCAGAGAGACGTTGTTGTACCGCCGCTCACTGTCGGACAGAAGGTTGATGTTGGTAGAGCCCGTGATGTTGCCCGTCGCCAGCACAATCATGTTCTGAAGCAGAGTGACCGTCATCATCTCTCGATCGTTGGGATCACGAAAGGTTCCCAGGACATCCACGTGATCGTTCGGTCTGACCCAGCCCCCTACCGCTTGAACTTCATCCACGGCGACCGTCACTGCTCTCCCCATCTTTTGGACCATATGTGAGAGCATTTCGGTACCACGGGTGCTCTCGAAATGAGACCAGAGAACGGGGTCTCCGTGCTGCAGGGGGACCATGACCTTTTGTCCCACGACGTAGTTCACCGAGTCTGGGCGAACGACCGACCCCGTGACGAACTGCTCCGGGATCGGCTGCTGCTGAATCATGTCCATGCTCAAGGTCGTCCCCTCGGCGACATCGCGCGAGGCCGTGACGACGTAAACGAGCTCCCACCCACTCTGCGCCTTCCTTCGCTCTCCTTCCACGGCTGCGTAGAAGAAGATCCCGGCAAAGCCAGCAAGGACGACGGCGATAACCAGGGGTACCCTACCTTTGAGCATGAATCGCTCCTCTTTTCCCGATGTGGCTTGTGGCCCCGGTCCCGGGACCCGCTATCTATGAACTATACAGGAAAGCTCCAGTATGCTGGACCCAGAAAAATCACTTTGGCGCCAAAAACGGCACGTTACTCTTCACGACCGGCCTCCCTCCAGCTCCCGCTAGAAGCTTGGCCCTAGCCGGAGCACCTTCACCAGCCACGGCGGTAAGCCAGTATGCCTGTCCGTCACTGGCTACGGAGTATAGCACGGTACCAGGCAGAACATCTTCTTCGATCCTCAGCATCGGACCCTCGCCATTCCCGCTGACTCGCACCATTGGGGGCCTCTTCTGAAGCCACCGGTAGAGGTAAGGAGAACGCTCGGCCAGAGCGCCCCCTTCGGCAAGCATCGTCTCGAGCTCCTCGTCTGTCCTGGGGAAGAGGCGATGCTCCATGTAGTGGCTGGCAAGATCCTCCTGCATCCGCTCCAGCGTTCTCGACATCGAATCGGAAGGATGGTCCGTCAGGAGGCTGGACGCCCAATGAAACCGCCCTCGCTGCTCCGCCTGGAAGCCTAGCAAGGCAACGCCGAACGTCAGCACCATCAGCCCAGAGATTGGAGCCGGCACCTTCCAGAGATTGAGCCCCACGTCCGCAACCAAGCCGACCACGAAGAGTAGGGCCACAAGGGTCAAAATAGGCCAAAAAAAGGGATTCGGCGCATCGGGCACCCAACCGGCGGGCCCGAGAACGAGGCGAACCCATACCTCCGTACGGGGAAGAGACAGCGCCAGTACGACGTAAACGAGGCCCAAGTATACGGCGAACTTCAACCAACGCACGAACGTAGACTACCTCGAGACGGGTCTCCAGTCAGGGGATTGGGAGACGAATGAGCAGGTAGAAGGACTCGAAGTAGATCTGAAGAGCTTGAAGCAGGGCTATGAACATGGGACGACCAGCAACGAAAAAACCAATCAGGATGGCCGCCGCGATCGTCCCGTACTCCACGGTGGCCTGCCCGGAGTCCTCTCCAAGAACCCGCAGTAAGGCC
>SKWY01000451.1 GCA_007128675.1 Deltaproteobacteria bacterium
CACTGCGCAGCGCCCAGCGGCAGGCACCATTGTCGCCCCGGGCGCTCTGGTGGAGGTAGAGCTTGTTCCCCGGGGTTGAAATGAAGATCGAGCCGCGCTCGAATTGCGGCAACAAGAAAGACAAGAGGAGCCTTGGCTTGCGCCTATCGGACATCATGAGCGGTGTGGAATCCGTGCACCTGGCCGGACCGGCGGCCGGTACGGTCGAGGTGCGTCAGGTCACCTCCGACTCGCGACTGGCTTGTGACGGGGCTCTCTTCTTCGCTGTTCCAGGTACGAAGCATGATGGACACGACTTCGCGCTCGCCGCCGCGCGGGCCGGTTGCACAGGGATAATCCTCGAGCGATGGGTGGAAGGCCTCGAAGCATTCGAGCATTGCGCGGTGCTTCGAGTGCCGAGAGCTAGAGCGGCGCTCGCGCTTTGCGCTTCGAATTTGCATGGCCGGCCCGGAACGCGTTTGCCTCTAGTTGGCGTCACCGGGACCAACGGTAAGACGACCGTTTCATGGCTGCTCGCCGAGATCGCGGAAAGAGAGGGAAGATCGATAGGCCTGTTCGGCACCATCGGTGTGCGTCGAGCAGGCGCGTTGGCAGAGGCTACTCACACGACTCCCGCCCCAGAGAGGTTGCAGGAGCTACTCGCCGAGCTTCTCGATGGAGGCGGCGAGCTAGCGATAATGGAGGTCTCCAGTCATGCACTCGATCAGGAGCGGGTATTGGGATGTCGTTTCGTGGCGGCGGCTTTTACCGGGCTCTCGCGAGATCATCTAGACTACCATCCTGATCTCGAGCACTACTTCTCCTCCAAAACGCGACTGTTCACGGAGCACCTCGAGGATGGCGCGAATGCCCTCGTCTTCATCGACGAGCCCTACGGCCAGCGCCTCTTGGATCTCCTTGCCACCGAGGGCAGGGTAACACCGATATCCGTCTCGATCTTGCCGGCTCGGGATGGTAGCCCCCAGCCTTTCCCCCCTTCGGCGGTGGTCGCAAGGGATGTCAAGCTTTCCCTATCGGGAGTCGAGGCAAAGATAGGCCTTTTTGACGGAACGCGATGCCGAGTATCGAGCTCTCTGGTGGGGCCACATAACCTGGCAAACATCGCCGTAGCCGCCGGCCTCGCGCGAGCTCTCGGGTTCGAGCCCGAGGCAATCGGTAGGTGTCTGTCGGCCTGTTCGGGAGTTCCTGGTCGCCTAGAGCGCATTCCGGATTCCCACGAAAACGAGGAAGATGAAGGACGACATCTCTTCGTCGATTACGCTCATACCGACGATGCCCTTCGTCGAATGATAGGGACGCTCAAGGGGCTGGCTCCCGCGGACAAGAGAGTCCTCGTGGTGGCGGGCTGTGGTGGTGACAGGGACAGGGGCAAGCGACCGCTGATGGGAAAGGCTGCCTCGACGGCTGATGTCGCCATCATTACCAGTGACAACCCCAGGCATGAGGATCCAGAAGAGATCATCAGAGAGATGCTTCCGGGGCTGGCTGGCTCGAGATACGTGGTGGAGACGGATAGAAAAGCGGCGATAGAAGCAGCGGTGGCAATGGCCCGCCATGGGGATGTTGTGCTGGTGGCGGGAAAAGGTCACGAGGTAGCTCAGTTGGTGGGGAGCGAATCGCGCGCATTCGACGATCGGGCTGTGTCGCGGGAGGCCCTCGAGCACGTGGCACCAGGGACACGGAGGATTCCCTCGGTAGTGTCCGACGCTGGGCCATCCTCCTTTGGTTGACCCGAGTCGCTCGGCTCGGAACGGACAGTGCAAGTACATGGATGAGGAGTGACTGACCCAAGATGCAACAGGTTGCTACAAGACGATTCGAGAGGCTGTTGATGCCATCATGAACTCGGTTCGGTTCACCATGCAGGAGATTACTCGTGCTACCGGAGCAAGGCACCGGCCGCGGAGAAGTGCGCGTAATGCACTACAAGACACTCTTGGGGCAGACGTGCCGAGAGATGCGGATGGATGCGTAGGGATTTCCACTGACAGTCGGAGCCTCCGTGGGGGCGCGCTCTTCGTCGCTCTAGTCGGCCCTCGTTTCGACGGACACGACTATTTGGCTCGGGTTTGCGATTTGGGCGCTTTAGGTGCGGTGGTGACTCGTGGGGCGGCTGGTATCGATGCGGTGGCTGGGCAGATGCACATCTTCGAGGTGGAGGATACTCTTGCGGCCTTGGGCGATCTGGCGAGGCATCACCGCGAGCGCTTCGAGAATCTCAAGACTGCCTCCATAACCGGTAGCAACGGTAAGACGACGACCAAGGAGTTGTTGGCGGCCGCCATGTCGCCAATCGGCCTCGGGCTTTCGACCGAGGGGAATCTGAACAACCTTGTCGGTGTGCCGCTGACCCTCTTTCGTCTTCGGGAAGAGCATCGCTTCGCGGTTGTCGAGATGGGGATGAACGAGCCAGGAGAGATCGCTCGTTTGACGTCGATCTCGGCTCCTTCCTTGGGGGTCGTCACGACGGCCTCCGAGGTGCACCTCGCGGGGCTTGGAGATGTGGACGCCGTCGCGGCCGCCAAGGCGGAGCTCTATGAGGGGCTTTCGGATGGCGCTGTTGCGGTTGTGAACCTCGATGACCCCCGTTTGCCTGCGCTTGCCGAGAAGGCTGGCGCGATAGAGGCGGGAGGTCGGCTGCAAAGAGTGACTTACGGCTCTCACCCTAGGGCGGATGTGCGGCTTGGCGAAGTGTCATTGGCGGACGATGGGACAGTTCAGTTTCAGGCTCTAGTCTCGGTGAGGTTGTTCCACGATTCAGGGGTGGGGCCAATCGAAACAAGTAGGGGCTCCACGGATCACCTCATTCAAACGGTGCGGTTGCCCCTTCTTGGTCGTCACAACGCTCATAATGCATGTGGCGCGCTTGCCGCCGCGATAGCGCTGGGAGTTCTTCCGAGCGCGGCCGCCGAGGCCATTTCAGGGGTACGCCTTCTCCCTCGGCGACTCGAGCCAAAGAGGGGACCCCGTGGAAGCTTGATAATCGATGATTGCTACAATGCGGGTCCTGCCTCTGTGGTAGCCGCGTTGGAGACTAGCGCCGAGCTCGTGAGTGCCCGAGGGGGGCGGCTCTTGGTGGTTTTGGGGGACATGCTCGAGCTTGGAGAAAGAGAAGAGGAGCTTCATAGGGAAATAGGGAAGGCCGCGGCGGAAGCTGGGGCGTCTCTTCTCATCGCGGTTGGTGACAGAAGCGGGGCGACCGCAAGGAGCGCCAGGGAAGCGGGCATCGAGCAAGTCCTACATCGGGAGGATGTTGATGGATTGCTGGATCGTCTTGTCGATGCAGTGGAGCCTGCTGACGTAATACTGCTGAAAGGGAGCAGAGGAGTGGCTCTCGAGCGCATTGCGGATCCATTGTCGATGCTGGCGGATGCAAGCTCTCGTCCTGGTTTCCGAGAAGCCAATGAGAAGGAGGCCAAACAATGATCTATTGGCTCCTTTTCCCATTGGCCGACAAGTTCATTGTGTTCAATGTTCTTCGCTATCCATCCTTCAGGGTAGTGATGGCCGGCCTGACCGCGCTTCTCTTCAGTCTTCTCATCGGTCCATGGTTCATTCGCAAGCTTCGATTGGCGCAGCAAGGCCTCGACACCGTGCGGGAAGACACTCCGGAGGCTCATCTGGAGAAACGAGGCACGCCTTCGATGGGCGGTCTATTGATTTTGGCCTCGCTCTTTCTGGGTACATTGCTCTGGGTAGACCTGACAAGTCGTTTGATATGGACCGTTCTTTCCATCACGGCTGGCTTCGCGATCGTCGGCTGTTATGACGATTGGCAGAAGTTCAAAAATGGAAGCAAGGGGTTGTCCGGTAAGATCAAGCTACTCATTCAGTTTGGGATAGCCGCGGCCGCCGTCTATGGCTTCCTCACGGATTGGCATCTGGTATTCGACAGTTCCTTCCCCTTCATCA
>SKWY01000479.1 GCA_007128675.1 Deltaproteobacteria bacterium
AAAAGCGAGAATCGACTGCGATGGCGAAGGGGTTTGGAGCTTCAGATGTCGGTTTCGGTCATCGCTCCCATCGCTAATCAAGCCTGTCAATGGCAAAGAGACACAAAGGTTCTATGGTGCCTTCTAGTACTGCGCTTCGCAAGGGAAGCTTGGGCCGAGTGGTTCATTTGTGCGCGTCGTATGTAGCCTGCAGGCCAGATATCTTTTTCAAGAAGAGATTGGGATTTCTAGATTGGGCACATGCCATCCGCTGGCACACATAAGTAACCGCTCTCCGGCGGGCAGCAGTGAGGTTGGCTCGATGGGCAAGAGCACATTCCGCCGCAATCATCAGGTCCGCAGAAATTGTCGGGGCAGTTGGGCACGCAAGCAGAAGGATGGCAGGTGCCTTCGTGGCAATAGTAACCGGACGGACAACTGCCGGCATCGCAGCCCTGCGTGTCTTGGTAGGTCGAGGAGACACAGCTTCCACTTGTGCAGCTATAGGAAGTACAAGTTCTTGTTTGGGTCCCCTGGCCGCATTGCACGCTGCAGTTGCTCCAGCCGTCGCAGCTGGTGCTAGGACACCCCGGGCCCGTACAGCTCTCTGTCTCCGTATAGTGATCACTAACGCAGACTCCGTTTTCACAGATATGGCTGACACAGTTGCGGCTGCGGCTGCCGGTGCCGCATTCCACGTCGCAACCGCTCCAGTTGTCACAGGTTGAGCTGCCGCATTCCTGGCCATTAGGCCGTGGGCTCCAGGACGTGGTCGATACGGTGGAATCACACCACTCACATGGATTGGCGCTATTGACCGTGCCATCGGAGTAGCCTTGTCCATCGATGGTGCAATCATCACCGGGCCCAGGGGGAACACAAACGCCGGCACCGTCACAGGCGCCGCCCTCTTCACAGGTAGTACCCGCGGGCCGTGGGCTCCAGTCGGTGGTCGAAACGGTGGAGTCACAATGCTCACAAGCGTTGTCCGGATTCACCGCTCCCTCTGAATAGCCCTGTCCATCTATGGTGCAATCGTCACCAGGCCCAGGGGGAAGACAAACGCCGGCACCGTCACAGGCGCCGCCCTCTTCACAGGGAGTACCCGCCGGTCGTGGGCTCCAGTCGGTGGTCGAAACGGTGGAGTCACAATGCTCACAAGCGTTGTCCGGATTGATGGCTCCATCCAAATGGGTAGTTCCATCGATATTGCAGCCGTCGGCGCCACCACCTGGAACACAAACTCCGTCTTCGCAAGCTTCACCATCGGGGCAGTCGACAGTCCAACCGAATGCATCCAAATCGGGATCACAAACCAGGCATGCGGACTGTGGGTTCGCATCCGACGGTGCGTAGAACACGCCGGCAATCAAGCAGCCACGCACACACTCTCCTGTCACGCAGAAGGAACTCTCCCCGCACGAGGATTGATCGTTGAGCTCCAACAATGCGCAAAAGCCATCGGCACCGCACACGGCCTCTATGCAGAGGGTACCGTCATCCGTACAATCCCAGGAGTTCTCGCAAGGACACCCAACGTTCGGTGTTAGGTCACATGGATCGACGGCCGACTCCTCAACGCAGACATCGTTGATGCATACGTATCCTTCGGGGCAGACGCCGTCAGGACTGCACGGAGTGCCACCAGAAGGAAGGTCGGGGCCGCAAGAAAGACCCGAATGCATCAGGATGATGAGAGACGCCAGATAGACTGGCAAAGTCAATCTGACGCTAGCTTTCGATTCGTTGATTGCCTCAAGAGACATTGTTGTCCTCACGGTAGCAAAGGCACATTTATCAAGAGAGAGTAGATAAAGCTAAGAAATGATTCTTAACCATTCTCTCCCATTCTAGCATTTGAGAGATTCTTGGCGGTAGCCATGCCTCGTCCTTCTTGGAGCGAGACTCCTGTCCCTCGAGGCGATTGTGGGGAAACCGGAGGCAATTCGGACGTTCGATGGCCGCTTCGCAGGCGAGGTAAGCCGGAGCGTGCGACCACGAGCCCCCCTAAAATGAAGAAGAGCATACCGAGCATCGCAGAAGAGCCGCAACCCGTGCCGACCATTTCCCAGCCCTCCTGTTCAGGCGATTGGGCCGGGTCTTCTACCCCGCCGTGATCTTCGTCATCGCCGTGGTCCTCGTCCGAATCATCGTCCTCTTCAGCTTCGATATGATGTACGTAGCCTAATACTTCCTCGAAGATTCGGTCGTCATAAATATCGACTACGGTGAACCTTACGCTGTTGGCGCCGTGACGCAATCCCTCCAGAATGTCGACTGAATCAATGCTGGGCTCGACATTGACTTCCCATTCTTCATTGAGCGAGATGTTCAGACGGTCGATCTCGTCTTCCACGAAGTTGTTATCCCAATTCAGAAAAACAGACTCCTCTCGTTCCTCGACTCGCAGATTCTCGTAGGAGCCGGGGGGACGCTTGTTCAATAAGGTGAAATGTCGCTCCCTGAAGCTACCATCGGAAAAGGAGATCACGACTACGAGACGGTATGTCTGCCCGGCTTCGAGGGGACCGAAGAGGACTTCGGTCATATCGGACGTAGGCACGAAGGAGGCATAGGCGAGGTCATCGGCTTCGAGATCGATGACGGAGATATTGCTGACTCGATCGAAGCCCTCCGCTCCAAAAGTCAAGACTCCTTGGCTAAGATCGGAAGGGTTGATGTCAACCTGGAAAGCAGCGGCATACGCGTCGCGGTCGAAGTCGTCGATTGGTGGATCTCGTCGCGCGGGAATGGAGTAGCTGTCGTGGATGGTGCCAGAGGCATCGAACATACGACCGGTAATGGCACTCTCGGAAACAGTGATGACCGAGACCGTGCTTATGCTGTTGGGGGCGCTCGAGCCACCATGGATCACCTCGGCATACTCTCCTAGATCGCTCGCTGCCATTCTGCCCCTATCGCCGATTTGATTCGTCGTGATGTAGACTGTCCCGTCGTTATTCGGCGCAACCTCTCCACCGCGTATTGGCTTGGTCCTTACGTACACATGGTTGTGTCCGGCGAGCACCAAGTCTACTTCCAGCTCTTCGAGCAGATGTCCGTAGGAGGGATAGGTGTCTGGGCTCTTTCGGACCACGCCGCCACCAGCCGTATTGGTGCTTCCCAGAAAGAAGGCGCGATGAGCAAAGACAATTACATATTGAGAAGGATTAGCCTCGATGACTTCTGACAGCCAATCACGTTTCGCGTCGAGCTCTGATGACAATCGAGCTTCGCTGTTCAGCGCGAAGAAGAGCGCATTGTCGTATCTGAACCAGTAACTAGAGTTCTTTACCCCGGTGGCTCCGTTATCAGGATTCTTGAAAATAGCGTTGTAAAAACTGTCATCTATAGTAGTCGCCGAGGAGTCATAATAATCGTGATTGCCAGGGCTCGTCGCCAATAGGAAGTCAGAGAAGAAAGGGGCTTCCGCCAGGTTCTCCCATTGGGCGTAAACCGCGCCGTGCGCGGTCAAGTCTCCGGCAAAAAGGATTAATTCCGGATCATCGTGTATTTGCTGTGCCCTGTCGACCAATGAAATGGCGGTATTGACCCGGCTTTGGATGCGAGGGTAGGCGTGTACATCACTCATTAGAATGAAGCTGAAGTCTCCCGAATGGCCCGCGGTTTTGAAGCGATGGTCTCCAGTGAATTGCGTCTTGCCTACTCGGAAGATGTAGTCGGTACCAGCCTGCAAACCTTGTAGTGATACATGACAGCGATAGAAACTTTGGTCTTCGAAGGTCACCGAGTCAAAGACTTCCGAGACTGCTTCTCCCGTGACCTGCGTTGCCTCGGAGTAGGTCAGGTCGCTAGCCCTCGTGTACTCGAGCCAAGTGCCGGAGACGTCGGAGTGCCAGCTGATATGGACCTCTTGACTGGCATCCGCACCGGGGGCGGAAAAGACCATGTAGGCTTCCGAGTTCGTGG
>SKWY01000247.1 GCA_007128675.1 Deltaproteobacteria bacterium
GCTGGCGGCGCCGGAGCGCTTCTTGACCTTGTTCGTGGATGGCACTTATCGCTACCTCTACAACCCACACGATCCCGCCTCCGAGCCTTTCGATCGCAGGGGCTCGTACCGAGTGTCCGCCGGCCGCCTTCAGCTCCAAATGGGAGGGCAGTGGCAGTCCATAAGATTCAACCATGTGACCGGTCGTGACGAGTTCGGCGAGCCCTACGTCAGACTCGAACTCTCCGACGCACCAGGCCCCCTCGAGGATATGGAGGGTACGTGGCACGAGTGGAGAAACTGACGCGTGTGATACACGCGCCTTCTCGAGCCTAGCCCCCCTTACGGTTTTATCGAGGCCGCTGCATTAGTCATTGCACTCTGCGGTCGTGCTTGGCTGTCTAGACCCTGGCGCGCCACGGTGCCGCAAAGGCGCCGAAGAAAGCTAGAAGCTCCTCGACAATCTCCTCGGGCTTCTTTCCGAGAAACTCTTTGCCCTCGGCATTGCGAGAAAGCCAGAGCCCGCCACACAGCTCGCACATGGCAAAAGCGAGGCCGTCGTTTTGGGCCGACTCGATGACGGTCAAGTCAGTCATGTCCTCGGGACAAGTACCAGCTGCCTCCTCGAGGTTTTCTCTACCCCCCAACGCGTCAATGCTTGGAAGGTTGTGGTGCACGAGCATCCGCGTCAGATCCGCGGTGTCTATCCATAAGCTCGAGCATTCTTCACATATACGCACGAGTGCGTCTTGCTCGAGAAGCACCTCGTTCATCTCCACGCCGCTACATCGCGGGCAGTCCATCGATCCTCCATGTCGAGCCCCCAGCGCCCGAAGTTGGGTTCACTTACATCCACAAGAATAACCGGGGCGAGCCGGAGCATTCAAGAGCGGTTTCCAAGATCCGTTTGCTTTGAGATCCTTTGATAAGCTCCATAGACCCGTGAGTGAGGGCTCGAGACTCGATTGGTAGGCCCTGCCATCAAGCTTTCATGCTGCGTGGGGTCTCTTCGAAGAGCCCGGATACCGTCTCGTCGAGGCGCCGGCAAGAGCCTCTCATTGTCGTAGACGTCGGATATCGGCTCCAAGCTTTCGCAGCTTGGCCTCAAGCCGTTCGTAGCCTCGATCCAGGTGATAAACGCGCTGTACGATGGTAGAGCCCTCGGCTCGGAGGCCGGCGAGCACGAGAGAGGCGCTTGCCCGTAGATCAGTAGCCATTACCGGGGCGCCAGAGAGCCTCTCGACTCCCTTGACGTGCGCGGTATGGCCATCCACACGGACATTGGCTCCCATTCTGCCAAGCTCCGAGACGTGCATGAATCGGTTCTCGAAGACCTGCTCGCTTATTACCGAGCTTCCGTTCGCGATTGAGCACAGGGCCATTAGTTGAGCCTGCATGTCGGTGGGGAAACCCGGGTAGGGCGTGGTTCGCATGTCCACGGAGCATGGACGTGGCGGTCCTTTTACTCGCATGGAGCCTTCGAGTGAGCTGATCTCCGCGCCGGCTTCCCGAAGCTTCTCTGTCAAGGCATCGAGATGACGAGGCTCGCATTCGGTGAGCGTCACGTCGCCCCCGGTTATCGCCGTGGCGATGGCCAGCGTGCCTGCCTCTATCCGATCTGGGCAGATGGCGCGCTTCATTGGTGATAGGGCGTCTTTTTCGACCCCTCTTACCACCATGGTCTCGGTGCCTATACCTTCAATGCGCGCCCCCATGGTCACGAGGGCTCTTGCCAGCTCGACGACCTCCGGCTCGCGGGCGCAGTTTTCGAGCACGCTGGTGCCTTTGGCCAGGACGGCTGCCATAAGGACATTCTCCGTCCCGGTAACGGTTACGGTGTCGAAGACGAAACGGCCTCCCTTGAGCCTTCGTGCTTTTGCTTCCACATAGCCGTGGGCCAGCCGGATGTTGGCGCCGAGCGCGGAGAGGCCCTGCAGATGAAGGTCAATCGGCCTTGCCCCTATCGCGCAGCCGCCGGGGAGTGATACCCGTGCTCGGCCGTGGCGGGCGAGAAGGGGGCCGAGAACGAGGACGGAGGCTCGCATGGTCTTGACGAGATCGTACTCGGCCACGGGGTCTATGTCGGTGGAGACCTCTACCGTTACTCGATGCCGGCCTCGACCGTTGCCCCGTTCACCATATGCCCCGATACGGCCTAACAAGCGGAGCATCGTTCGGACGTCGGCTAGGTCCGGCACGTTGGTGACGGTGTGCTCGCCGTCGGCGAGAAGGGTAGCTGCGAGCATGGGGAGCGCGGCGTTCTTCGCTCCGCTGATTCGTGCTACGCCTTCGAGGCGCTTTCCTCCGTTGATTCTTAGCCGGTCCATACTCGAGCAAGGAAGCTAACTCGATACAGGGTGGAAGTTCCAGTAGTCATCTCCTACCCGCGGGTTCCGCGGGTCTTGTTGACAACCAAACTGGCTCCTTCTTCAGCATCGTCGTGGGCAAGAGGGGCGGCATTATCGTATCGCGCCGGACGCTTCGGCCCTCCGGCTTCCGGTAAGATCGCAGGCCGTCAGAGAGTGCGAGCGACGAGCATTCGATCGAGGCCTGCGTGGTCTCTCGAATCCTCGACCTGTCCGTAGCGTCCGCCGGCAAGGGCAGCTTCGACCAAACGTGGTCCTTGACCCTCCCCATGCTCGAGTATCACATGGGCTACAGGAACTGCATGCTCTGGTGCTTCGGCGATGATGCGCAGCAGGATCTCCAGGCCGGTCGGCCCGCTGTCGAGGGCGGCTCTGGGCTCGTGGTCACGAACATCTCGCATCAGCTCCATGAAGTCACCTGTGGCAACGTACGGAGGGTTTGCGACTATCAGCTGGAACGGGCCGAGACCCGATGAGCGTATGGGCTCGAAAAGGTCACCTTCGAGCACATCTACTCTATCGGAGACGCCGAGCCGTTCGGCGTTGTGGCGCGCGAGCTCGCATGCATCGGCGCATAGATCGACGGCCACCACAAAGATATCCGGTTCGCTTACCGCCAGGCTGGAGGCGATGCAGCCGCTGCCGGTGCAAAGATCGAGCACTACCGGAGAAGATCCCGAGGAACCGGAGCGCAATACTTTGAGCGCGGCGTCGACGAGGTGCTCGGTCTCCGGTCTTGGCACCAACACTCGCTTGTCCACTTTGAAGGAGCGTCCGTAGAACTCCTTTTCACCGATTAGGTAAGCCGCGGGCTCTCCAGCAGCTCGCCGGCGGACGAGGTGTCGATACTTGGAGCGCTCGTCCGGCTCAAGAGGTCGGTCGTGATCTAGATAGAGGCGAACGCGGTCGCAGCCCAGCGCGTGGGCGAGGAGAACCTCGGCGTCGAGGCGCGGGCTTGGTATCTCGAGCCTTGCGAAATGGCCGCTCGTCCATCGAAGGACGTCGATCACCGTCCATGGGCGATCTCCGCCGCTATCCAGACCGCTTTCCATTAGGCTCCCAGGCCTTCCGCTTTCAAAGCCTCCGCCTGAAACGAGGCTCTGCATGCCGAGATCAGAGAGTCGAGGTCGCCCGCCAATACGCCATCCAGGTTGTGTCTGGTGAGGCCTATACGATGGTCCGTCAGTCGATCCTGGGGGAAGTTGTACGTGCGTATCTTCTCCGAACGATCACCTGTGCGAACCTGCGCCCTTCGCATGTCTCTTCGCTCCGCGGCCAGTCGTGCCTCCTCGGCCTCCAGCAGTCGAGTGCGTAGGATGAGCATTGCGCGTGAACGGTTCTTGTGCTGGCTCTTCTCGTCTTGCATGGAAACGGTGATTCCCGATGGTAGGTGCGTGATGCGAACAGCCGAGTCGGTGGTGTTCACGCTCTGACCGCCTGGACCCGATGCCCTGAAGACGTCTATGCGCAGGTCCTTCTCATCGACATGGAGGTCGACCTCTTCCGCCTCAGGCAGGACCATCACTGAGGCGGCGGAGGTATGTACCCTCCCCTGAGCTTCGGTTTCAGGGACCCTCTGCACCCTGTGCACGCCGGATTCGTACTTCAGGTAGCTGAAGACCTCATCGCCTTCTATGCGAACGACAGCCTCCTTGATGCCGCCTCGCTCCGTCTCGTTCTTCGAGAGGATCTCCGCGCGCCAGCCTCTTCTGTCGACAAAGCGAAGGTACATCCTTAGTATCTCGCCGGCGAACAAGGCCGCCTCTTCTCCTCCCGTCCCGGCTCGCACTTCGAGGATTACGTTCTTCTCATCGTTCGGTTCCTTCGGCAGGAGGAGCAATCGAAGCTCCTTGTCGACCCGCTCTCGATCGCTCTCCAGCTTGTCGATCTCCTCTTTGGCCATGGAGCAAAGCTCGGGGTCCTTCTCCTCATCCAAGAAGGCGCGGTTCTCGGCGATTTGCTCGAGGATCGACCTGTACCGGCGGAAGGCCTCGACCACCGGCTCCAGCCCGGCCCGCTCCTTGGCTACCTGCCGGAAGTCGGCTGCATTGGAGGCAACCTCCTGAGACGACATCTTGTCTGTAAGCGCTTCGAACTTGCGCTCAATATCCTCGAGCTTATCCCACATAGGAGTCTTCACCTTCCTCTTGTCTCTCTGCTTGCCGTCCCGGCAAGAAGCCCTCTTGCGAGCAGCAACTTCAAGACTATAACCCGGAACGTTTGCGGGTCCTTCCACCCCCAGGGTAGGATGCTTGCCCATGGCGCGCCACAAGAAGAAGAATACCGAAGACTCGAGGTCTCCAAACAACCTGGAGGAACTGGTCCAAGCCGCGATTAGCGCGCGCGAGCGTGCTTATGCTCCCTACTCGCGCTTTCGGGTAGGAGCCGCTCTGCGTGCGACCAGCGGAGAGATAGTGACCGGCTGCAATGTCGAGAACGCTGCTTACGGCCTTTCGATATGCGCTGAACGAACGGCAATCGGGAACGCAGTGACCGGAGGCAGGCATGCCTTCGATGCCTTGGCGGTAGTGTCCGATGCATCTCCTCCGGCTCCTCCATGCGGTCAGTGTCTGCAGTCTCTTGCGGAGTTCGCGACGGATATGGACATCATCGTTGCCAATCCCGATGGCGATCGATTGCGTATTCGCTTGACCGAGCTTCTGCCGTTTCGCTTCAAGCCGGATATGCTCAAGAAGAGCGAAGAACCTGCTTGATTCGGAACTAGCGGCGATGGATTTGCTCCTAGAAGGTGGCACGATCGTCACCATGGACCCGGAAAGAAGGGTGATCTCCGGGGACGTCCATGTTCGCGATGGGGCGATTGTTGGCGTAGGCGAGATAGACCCGAAAGCCTTTTGCGGCAGAACCATTCGTAGGCTCGACTGCTCCGGAAGGATAGTCATTCCTGGGCTCGTTCAGAGCCATATTCATCTTTGTCAGACTCTCTTTCGGGGACATGCGGATGGGCTGGAGCTGCTCGACTGGCTTCGCCAGCGTGTCTGGCCCCTCGAGGGCGCTCATACCTTCGAGAGCATGAAGGCGAGCGCTCGCCTCGGGATCGCCGAGCTCGTGAGGGGTGGCACGACGGCTTGTCTGGACATGGCAACGGTTCGTCATACGGACGCGATCTTCGAGGCAGCGGTGGAGACAGGCCTGCGGCTCACCTGCGGCAAGGCCATGATGGATGTCTCGCGCGGTTCTCCCGCCGGTCTTCGTGAGTCGACCAAGGCCTCGCTCGAAGAGAGCGACGCCTTGCTGGAGCGCTGGCACGAAAAGGAGGGCGGCCGGATTCGTTATGCATATGCACCTCGTTTCGTGCTCTCTTGTACCGAGACCTTGCTTCGTGAGGTCGCCGACCGCTGTCGTGAGCAGGGCGTCACGATCCATACTCATGCTTCCGAGAATCAAAGCGAGCTGGAGGCGGTTCGAGAGCGGTCCGGAATGGACAATGTGGCTTATCTGGATCACCTTGGAATCAGTGGCCCAAACGTCGCTTTGGCTCACTGCGTCTGGTTGACCGCACACGAGCAGCGTCTGCTGGCGGATGCGCATACGAACCTTCTCCACTGTCCCTCCAGCAACCTGAAGCTCGGAAGCGGCATTGCCAAGGTTCCCGAGCTTCTCGGCATGGGCGTTCCCGTCTCGCTGGGGGCGGATGGAGCGCCTTGCAACAACAACCTGGATATGTGGATCGAGATGCGCCTTGCCTCCCTGATACACCTGCCACGAGTCGGACCCACGGGCCTGACGGCGGAAAAGGTCTTCGAGATGGCTACGCTTGGTGGGGCTAGGGCGATGGGGATCGAGGACCGAGTGGGATCGATCGAGGCTGGGAAGCGAGCCGATATCGTGGTGCTGGATCTGGATGTGCCTCATGCCTCGCCGCCAGGAGAGAGCATCTATGGGCGGCTGGTCTACTCGGCGCGATCATCGGATGTCGAGACTGTCATGATAGACGGAGATTTGGTGCTCGACCGGCGTATATTGACGTCGCTTGATCTTGAACAGGTGCTCGCCGATGCAAAGGAGCATTCTCGACGCATAGTGGAACAGGTCAGCTGATTCCAGTAAGCGCGCCTTTCTGTGCCTGGCGGCATCTGGATAGGCGGATGACTAGCCGGAAAGATGCTCTCCGCCGTCCACCCGAATCGTTGTGCCGGTGATCCATCCGCAGGCGCTTTGGGTCAAGGCGGCGATGGCGCTGGCGACGTCCTCTGGCCGGGTCAGGCGACCGTGTGGGTTTCGCTTCCTCGCCCTTTCCATTATGGCCTCGTGTCCGGGCATCTTTCGAAGCGCCGGCGTATCCGCAACTCCCGCCAGGATGGCATTCACCGTGGCCCCGGAAGGCGCCAGCTCCAGGGCGAGCTGGCGCACATGGCTTTCGAGCGCGGCCTTGGCGGCGCTGACTGCTCCGTACTCGGGCAACGCGCGTCTCGACCCTTCACTGGTCATGGCCAGAACCCTGCTGCCATCCCCTATCAGCCCGGCTTCGCAAAGCTCCTGGGTCCAGTAGACCAGTGAGTTGGCCATTACATCCAAGGTCATCTCGATCTGGCGCTGCTCAATGCGGGTCGAACTCGATCCTTTTGTGAACGGCTTCAATGTGCCAAAGGCCAGGGAATGCATGAACAGACGAAGATGGCGGCTACCGCCGTCTACGACTCTGTTCTTGACATGGTTGACAACCTGCGAGCGCTTCAGAGGATCCGCGGCGTTGACGTTGAAGAACTCCACGTGTCTTCCAAGCGCCTCGATCTCATCGCGTAGTGCCTGCGCGGCGGGAAGGGTCGAGCGTCGATCCAAATGCACTCCGAGCACGTCCATCCCCGCAGCCGCCACGGTACGAGCCGTGGCCGCGCCAAACCCGCTCGATACTCCCAGGATCAATGCCCAGCCCGAAAGGCCGTCGGCGAGCACGTTCTCATTAGGCATCGGTTCTCCTTCGAGCTCGATTCCAAGGTTGCCCCAAGAGAGTCTTCTAGTGGCTGGACCCTCTTCTCCGCAAGCCTCGAGAGTCTCTTTCTGCAGCGATGCCCTTCCTTTTTGATTGTTTCGCCGCTGGAGGGTATCTCGAGAGGAAAGTCCTGCTATGATGCCCTTATTATGAGAACAGGCTCCCTCTTCATTGCCCCAATAGCGACCTTGTTCATCGTCTTCTTTCCCCTTTCGTCGCAGGCACAATCGCCGATGGTGGCCATGAGTCAGGGCGAACGAGCCGATGCCGGCACCGACGATGCGAGTCTGGAAGAGATATTGGAGAAGGCGAGGCATGATTTCGAAATGGTCGAGTACGAGTCGGCCGCGGCCTTGTTCCTGATTGTTGCACAGCATCCAGACGCGACCCTCGAGCAGAGAATCGAGGCCTGGTCGAACCGCGCGATCTGCCTTGCTGGTCTGGACCAGGAGGAAGAGGCGCGCGATGCATTCGTGGCCGTTCTCGAGATTGATCGTTCCTACGAGCTTCCGGCCATGGTGTCTCCCAAGATAAGTGAGGCCTTTGAGCTTGCACAAGCGGTCATGGAAGCCCGATCGGAACCTGATCCCGAGCCCGAAGAGTTCGCCGCCTTCGAAAAGCCCGGGCCTGCGCCGGCTGCACCTCCAGCCAAGCGTCCGCTGTCCAGCTGGGCAATGCCCGTCGGAGCGAGTGCGGCGGGAGCTTTCGCCATAGGTGGTGTCTTTGGGGCGTTGGCTGTAAGGGGCGAAAGGCTCTTCAACGATTCACCGGATACCTTCGAGAATCAACGAGAGGCCCTGGAGTTTCGGGAGTCGGTCATTGGACGGGCAAGGACGGCGAACATCCTCTATGGCACCGGGGCGCTCTTGGCCGGAGGAGCGCTAGCCCTGTTTCTCATGGATGGGTCGAGTGGGGCGCCGGCGGACGGGATGAGGCGGGAGTCGACCTTCGCGGTAGATGTGAGCCTGCACTCCGAAGGCGGCCTTGTAGGAGTCAGGACGCATTGGTAGCAAGGTTCCTCTTTCGAAACGGACGAGCCGCTGGTTGCGCCGAATTGTAAGCCCTGCGAAGATGTCGGGTTCATGCAAGGATGCTCGCGCGTCCAGTGATAGTGGAGGCCCTGTCATGAGTTTCAATCCTCGTCACAATCTCGTCTTTCTCGCTTCCGTGGCCCTGCTGGCCATGGCCATGCTTTTCTTGGGTGCTTGTCCCAATGGGGTCAAGGAGTGCCCCCCATGCGACGAGAACGAGATCTGCGATGAGGAGACGGGCGAGTGCATCACGGATCCCGACTATGAGAACGATGAGCCGCAGCCCTGCGTGAGCGACTTTGATGATTGCGAAGAGGGGGAGGTCTGCGATTTGGAGAGCGGTGAGTGTGTTCCCGGCATCGAGTGCAACCCGAACGTGGCCGGGGCCGCGACCAACGCCGAGTGCAACTATGCGCCGGGCTCCTACGAAGAGGAGCCGGGTTACGGCTGCGGCGGCACTCGTCGAGACGACTGCATTTGTGATCCGACCGACAATACCTGCAAGCGCCGGCGTCA
This sequence comes from Deltaproteobacteria bacterium, assembly GCA_007128675.1. GTDB lineage: Bacteria > Myxococcota > Myxococcia > SLRQ01 > SLRQ01 > SKWY01. The sequence continues at coordinate 8,847 of SKWY01000247.1, forward strand.
GCTCTGCGAGCCTTGCACCGATGACGAGGAGTGTGGCCCCCATAGCCACTTCGGGACCCCGGCGGAGTGCGTTGCCTACGATGATGGGACATTCTGCCTGGCTGTGACCTCCGCCTCCGCGTGTCCCACGGGCTATCGACAGGATGGTGACCACTGTGTGCCCAACACCGGGACGTGCGCGGAGTACTTCGCTTGTACGAGCGATGCCGAATGCCCGGAGGACAGGCCGATTTGCGATCGGCTCCGGGGACAATGCGTCGAGCTTTGCGTCTACGATTTCCTCACCGGAGAGTCGGTCGGCTGCCCTCCTGCACAGGTTTGCCATGGTGATGGTCGGTGCAGAGGGGAGTGCGAGGATAATGAGACCTGCCAGGATATCGATCCGTCGTTCATTTGCTTCGAGGAGCCTCGCCGCTCAATGCCCGACGGTTCCTACAACGAGGCCGCTTGGCGCTGCCGCATAGAGGATTGTCTGCACGACTCGGAGTGCGATGTCCCAGCCGAGGGTCCCTACCTGGGATTCTGTGATTTGAACGTGAACGAGTGCTACGACGACAGATGCTATCAGGGCGATTTCCAAGGAGAGGCGCACGAGGATCCGAATCGACACTGTCGAGACGGCTTTGCCTGCAGGGATACTGGGATATGCGAGAGAATGGCCTGCACCGAACGCGCGGCTCCTTCGATTGCATGCAGCCATCATCAGGAGTGCTGCGGGTTCTGCCGCAACATCAACGATAATCCGGACCGCGATGCGTGCGATCCGACGCCTTGTCCCGATGAAATAGAGACGCCACCAGAAGACGCCGAGGGTTGCTTCTTCGTGGACAAGGACAAGTGGTGCTCCTTTTGCGAGCCTCCACCCGATTGCGTCGATACGGTCGAGCCTCCCCAGGGTCCCCAAGACCAGCTCACTTACACCGCCGCCATGCTCGCGTGCGAGGGCTCCGTCTGCGGAGATATCGAGAACCCGGCTGGAGATGCTCGCGACAGCCATCTGTGCCTTGGCATATGCCTTCTTACCTGCGAGACCCCAGTGGATTGCCCCGTCGGCTGGGGCTGCAACGCCATCCCCCTCCAGTGCCAGACGCACGACCAATGCGGGGTTGGCGGCCAGTGCGCTAGGCTGGATCCAGAGGATGAGGATGCGCCGAGGTACTGCCTGTGCGAGGGCGATGATGGTGCCGATGACGACCTGTGCCCCGAAGGGCTGCGGTGCCTACGCCATAGCCAAGACTACTTCTGCGGACTAGGCAGTTACTGCAGTGAGCAGATTCCCGAGGACGGGGTCAGCTACTGCGAGGAGTAGGTCGTTGAGCTTCGCTTCGATGGAGGGTTAGGTCTCGCGCAAGGGTTCATCGTCCATGGGTGTTCAGCATTGCGCGGGCCGAAGACGCATACGCGATTACGCATGGCGTTACCGGCGTGAGCTGGCGCTTGGCTTTGGGGCGCTCATCGCGACCAACGTCCTGGCGCTCGCTATTCCGTGGCTGTTGAAGCTCGCGGTCGACTCCCTCGAGGCGGCCGAGCCGGAAGCGGTCGCGACCGCTCGGCGGTTGGCGCTCACGATAGCAGCCGCGGCGGCCGTGATGTGCGTTATCCGCTCACTCTCTCGAATGTGGGTCTTCGGGGCTGGCCGCCGTGTGGAGTACGACCTTCGAAACGATCTGTTCGCTCACCTTTCACGCATGTCGCCTGCCTGGTTTCAGAAGGAATCGGTGGGAGACGTAATGAGCCGGCTGGTGAACGATCTGGCACAGGTGCGCTTGCTTCTGGGACCAGGGCTTCTCAACATCGTCAACACCACGGTGGCTTATGCCGTGGGCATTACATTGATGGCCATCATCGACTGGAGACTGACCTTGATGGCGCTCATCCCTTACCCCCTTCTCATGCTCTGGATTCGGTACTTTGCCGGCCGACTGTTTCGCTCCTACAGAGCGGTGCAGGCAAAGCTCGGGGACATTTCCACCGACCTCCAGGAGAACCTCACGGGACAGCAGGTCATAAGGTGCTACGGACGGGAGGGCTCCAGCATCGAGCTCTTCGAGCGGCGTAACGACGAGTACCTTGGCCTTTCCCTGAAACTAGCCATGACACGGGGGCTGATGATCCCCATCTTTGGTCTGGTCGGCGGCATCGGAACACTTGTGGTGCTCTGGCTCGGAGGCCGGGCGGTAATCGAAGGACGCATCACCCTTGGAGCTCTCGTTGCCTTCAACGGCTACCTCGCTCTTCTTGCTTGGCCCACAATCGCAATGGGCTGGATCCTGTCCATTTGGCAGCGAGGGAAGTCGGCGATGGTGCGCCTGAACGAGATCTTCGCCGCGATCCCAGCGGTCAGCAACCCACCAAAAGCCGAGGCGGCCTCGCCGATCGTGGGAGAGGTCGAGCTGCGTGACCTCTCGTTCACATACGAGGGGGCAAGCAGCCCGGCGCTTTCTGGTGTGTCGGTCCGGATACCGGCCGGCTCTCGGCTTGGCATCGTCGGCAACACGGGCTCGGGTAAGTCGACCCTGGTAGACCTCTTGCCTCGCCTGGAGCCCTCGCCGCCCGAGACCATCTTCATCGACGGCGTCCCCATCGAGAAGATTCCCCTCTCTGCCCTTCGACGCGCCATAGGTTACGCGCCACAGGTTCCTTTTCTCTTTTCCGCCACTCTTCACGACAACATAGCCTTTGCTCATCCCGATGCGAGCCGGGAGGAGGTGCGTGAAGTTGCTCGACTCGCTGCGCTCGACGATGACGTCAGCGGCTTTCCGAAGGGCTACGACACGATCGTCGGCGAGCGCGGGGTAACCTTGTCCGGGGGACAATGCCAGCGGGTCGCCTTGGCAAGGGCGCTCTTGGCGTCGCCCAGGATACTGGTTCTCGATGACAGCCTATCATCGGTGGATGCCGAGACCGAGGCTCGCATTTTGGCTGGCCTCGAGCAGGCAATGGAAGGCAGGACAAGCATCATCGTCAGCCATAGAATCGCGGCGGTCAGGAGGTGCGACCAGATAGTGGTGCTCGATGACGGGAAGATCGTGGCTAGAGGGACTCACGAAGAGCTGGTCGCGGCGGGAGGCCTTTATGCCGATGTTTGGCGAAGACAGCGCCTCGAAGCCGAGCTCGAGTCGCAAGAGCTATTCGATTCGTCCCAAGAGGTGGGTGAGCCCGACGATGCCGGGCCAGCGACCGGCAAGGAGGCCGCGCCCAGCGCCGAGGTGGACGGTGGCTAATCTCGTTCACGAAGAGGAACAGCAACTGGGTAAGGCGTACGATGCCCAGCTCGTCAGGCGGATATGGGTCTATGTCAGCCCATATCGCCTCCAGCTTCTGTTGGCCTTCATCTTCATTCCCGTGGTGGCCGGCGCCACCTTGGTGCAGCCGTACCTGTTGAAGATCGCGATCGACGACTACATAGCGCCCGGCCAAAGCGAGGGGCTCGGCATGCTCGGTCTCGCCTTCGTCGGAGCGTTGATTCTTCAGACGTTCGCGACCTTTGGCCAGATGTACATTCTCCAGTACGTGGGCGTTCGCTCGATGAACGATCTGCGCATGCACGTTTTTCGGCACACACAGAAGCTGCCGCAATCCTACTTCGACAAGACCCCTCTGGGTCGGGTCATGACCCGAATGACGAGCGACGTCGAGAACATCACGGAAATGTTTGCAAGCGGGGTCGTGACGATGGTGGCCGACGTTGTGCTTCTGACCGGAATCGTGGCCGTCATGTTCTGGATCGACTGGCGCCTTGCGCTCATAGCCATGGCCGCGGTCCCGATTCTCCTTGTCGTCGTCAACGTATTCAGGAAGAAGGCCAGAGAAGCCTTCAGGCTCACGAGGCTCTATGTGGCGCGGATCAACGCCTACTTGCAGGAGAACCTATCCGGCATGGCGGTTGTTCAGGCCTTTGTTCGGGAGAAGGAGAACGCAGGGCGTTTTCGAAAGCTGAACGCCGATTTTCGAGACGCATACTTCGACGCCATCAAGTTCGATGCACTTCTCTACAGCTTGGTCGAGATGATCGGCTCCATCTGCATAGCCATAATCGTCTGGTATGCGGCCGGCAGCATAATCGCCGGTGTCCTCACCTTCGGCGTGCTCGTGGCCTTCATAGAGTACATCCAGAAGTTCTTCGTGCCGATAAGGGATCTAGCCGCCAAGTATACGGTCATGCAATCGGCGATGGCGAGCGCCGAGAGGGTCTTCTCGCTACTCGATACGGACACCGCCCCCGGCGACCCGGAGGCGCAGATGCCCCCAAGGCCACCTTTCGATGAAGCCATCGTCTTCGACTCGGTGAATTTCGCTTATTGCGAGGACGAACCCGTGCTCGAGAATGTCTCGTTTACCGTCAAGAAGGGGGAGCGAGTCGCGCTGGTGGGTGCGACGGGCTCGGGCAAGAGCACTCTGATTCGACTGTTGACTAGGACGTACGAGCTTTGCGAAGGGGAGCAAAACGGACGTATCCTGGTCGACGGGACAGATATTCGCCGGCTCGATCCTCGTGGCTTGAGGCGCCTTTTCTCCGTCGTCCTTCAGGATGCTTTCTTGTTCCGTGGGACTCTTCGTTCCAACGTTTCACTGAATGATCCAACGATAGGCGAAGATGCCATCGAGGATGCGGCGCGGAGGGTGAAGCTGGATGTGGTGGCCGCCAGGCGGCCCAAGGGGCTTCTTTCGGAAGTTGGAGAACGTGGTGCCAACCTTTCCTCCGGAGAGAGGCAGATAGTCGCCTTTGCTCGAGCGCTGGTTCGAGAGCCGGAGGTCTTGATTTTGGATGAGGCGACGGCCAACGTGGACAGCGAGACCGAGGCGCTTATACAGAAAGGTGTGGAGGAACTCATTCACGGGCGCACGGCCATAGTCATAGCCCACCGTCTCTCGACGATTGAGAGGGTCGACCGAGTGCTCGTGCTCCACCGGGGACGAGTCGTCGAGGAAGGTACCCATCAAGAGCTATTGAACAGAGGGGGACATTACTCGCGACTCTACGAGCTGCAGTACGCCGTCGAGTGTTCCGGAAC
>SKWY01000284.1 GCA_007128675.1 Deltaproteobacteria bacterium
CCTCGAGCAGGATGCGCAACCGGTGGTCTATTGCGCCAGAGGATGACGTCGGTCCCATTATCTGTCTTCCCGCCAACTATGAGGCGCCCCCTCGGCCCCGCGGCAATGGCGCCTATCCGTGCAAGGCCCGTGGCCGGCAGCCGCTCGCGGATACCTGGTCTCGTGGGATCGTCAATCGAATATAGAGCCGGTGGACCAGCCTGTTCCGAGACCAGGAAAACCCGCCCTTCATGTTCGGTCACACGAATGAGATCCCTAGTCTCGCCATCCTCGTCAACGAAATGATGCAGCGTCAGATCATCACCCACGGGCCCGATGGCGTAGTGACCGGCAGGACCGACACCTATCACCTGGCCCTCGGGGCTCACGGTGATATCGTGGATTCTCATCTCGGCCGAGAGCGTCTCCCAGCCACTCTCATCGTCGATATCATTATTCACCCACGGCGAAGACTCGCCATACGTGAACACGGTCACTGCGCCGTCATGTATTGCCGCGGCGGCCATTTGAGTATTGCCAAGGTCCGCTGCCTGCGCAGTGAGCCAGCTATGACCAAAGTCATCTGAAACGCATAATGCGGCACCAACCAAATCCGCCCGGGCCAAAACCCCAACCGCCCGGTTTGGCTGCACACGATCCAGCTCGACACTTCTCACTCCCAGCATGGCTCCCGTGACCTCTTGAAGCTCCCAGCTCGTCCCATCCCATCTCAAAACTCCATCCTGCGAGCTTACAAGAGAGTACGAGTCTCCCAGAGCCAGGCGTGGCTCGATGCCCGAGGACCAGGGTTCATGATCCCAATCCACCTGCAAAGGCTCCAAGTCTTGCAGTCGGATTACATGAATGCCCGTTTGCTGGTCTTGGTGTGAGACGGCCCATCCTTCTCCCGAATCATCAATCGCAAGATCCGTAACGAGCTCGGCGCCGGCAATTTTTGTATGCCATGACGGCGCATCGGCCGCCGCCGAGAAGACTACGGAAGCAGGTAGGACAGCAGCAATGATGCCGAGCGCGACACCCCCCCCGTGCGTGGCTTTCTTGCTGCGCATCCCCATCATTGTACAGCGCCTCGGAGGACAAAGTAGATACGGGAGGTGTCCGATCCTAGCATCGGGTCCTCTATTCCCGTACCGGCAAAGCCGGCCAGCACCCCGCCGATACCGACTCGCAGAGGTCCAACGATTGCCAGAACCTCGGCGCGAAGGGTCGGCTCGACCTGCGGCGCCACTTGCGCCCCTGCAACTACGCGGACCCCTCCCTCGAGAGCGGGCTCCAGAGCGCCTATCGGCCAGCCAATGCGCGTTAGAAGGACTCCCTGCCTAGAGACGATTCCCTCCAGCTCCCCTTCCACGATCTCGAAGATGGCTGAAGAAGCAACAAGCCGAGCTTCCGGTCCAGGCAGCCCGCCCAGCACAAGACCAATGCGCCCAAGCTGCATGCACAGTGAAGGCGACAGAAGGGCGTCTCTTTCCGGCCTCCAGCCATCCTGACGGAGTCCGTAGTGAAAGAAAAGCGCCGGACGAGAGATACCTACTCCTGTTGGCCGCCACGCCGCCCCGAAGCTGGCCTCCGCCCTAGAGACGGGATCAGGCTCGCCTGCCATGGTGGCCCTGCCCATCAAAAGACGGCCACCTAAAGACAGGTCGCCCGCGGGCCGCAGGTGGGTCCTCAAACCAGCGTTCCACTCACCCAGTAGTGCCGCCGAGGGTATCGCTCCATGGAATGGCCGTGCATTGCTCATCTCGTGCTCGAAGCCTCGGATCGTCTCCCCGAACAAGGCAGCCGAAAAGCGAGCCCCAAGAACGCCGAAGGAACCATGAAGACCATCACGGACCCTGTCATTGCCGCCTATGTCATCCCCAAACCGTTCGCCCCGCTCATACGTGACGATGGCGCTCCACGGCCCCTCCCCCACGCTCGCACCGACGGCGCGCCCAATCACGGACCCATCGCCTTCGTCGAAGAGCCGGCTCTCGACGAAGGTAGCCACCCCGGGAGAGTGCACCCTACGTGCCCCGCTTACGGACATCGCGCCCGTCTCTGTCCAGGGATCGTCACGACCCAGCGCCACCTCTCCGTATGACGAGTCGCCTGAATCCGGGCCCTCTCTTCTCCATGAAGCCGAAACCGCCGGCTCTAGATCTCTTCTCAAACCACCACGAAGGCCTATCTCGCCAAGATGCGGACCTCGCACCTTCGCTCCAACGGAGGTGAAGGTTGGATCCCGGCCGGCCCGATGGACACCGGAGTAAGAGAGTGCATGAAGGTGGCCGATCGATAGGTCCGCAAAGTCCGAAGCATGCCAAATGAACTCGACGCCAGCGGCTGTCGCATCGCCTTCGCTCGGCAGATCCCCTGCAACGGAAGGGCTCGCTCCTCGTCTATGTAGCCCTTCGGCGGCAAGGGAGAGTCCTCCATGACGACGCTCGAGCCGTGCCGTGGCGACTGTGTTGGACTCCTCTTGCCATCGCCATGGGCAAATGCCATCGAAGTGGCCAAGCAAGAAAGACAAGGAGGCTCCAAAGACCGGGGCGCGGCCAATGGCTGTGAGCTGACGATGAGGACCCTCCATCGGAAAGGCGGCGTCGGCATACTCTCTCGACCGAGACGACCACGAGCCCAAGAGCCATGCTTCATCGGTTCCCAGCCTGACGCGCAGTGAAGAGGCATGACCTTTCATTCTCCCATCCTCGAGCCCATCGATTGGCGGAGGAGAGAAGTAGGTATAGCCACCGTCTCGGCTTCGTCCAAAGGACGCCAAGTCTGGAAACGAATCGCCGAGACTTCGAGCAGCGGACAGGTGGACCGAAAGCCAGGGCCAAGGCTCCGCTCGAAGGTCCGCCCCTTTGAGGCCGTACTCCAAGCCTCCAGCCGCGAGGTCTTCGTTGTCTCGAGGAGCCAACCAGCTTCCCGCACCCCTGAAACCAATCTCCAGATTGCCCATGCTCGCTGAAACCCGTGCTCCTCCCTGTCCCCCATCTTCCATGGCGCCAATGGCCGGCACCCAAAGATAGTCGACGACGATCACCGATTGCCTTGAGAGGCTTGATGCCGCGAGCCTTCCGGCAGGCGGCGATGAGCCCCAACCAACTGGCCTGGCCATCATGAGCAGCCCGGTCTTGCCGGAGACATCGTAGTCCTGCCCCCTGGTCAAGAGACGGCGATCGAGGACGAAACCCGTTCTGGGGTCACGGGTCTCGATCCATACGCGCTCCGATCCCTCCGCGATGTCTCGATGGGGAAGTGAGTATATGGTCCCGCCAGTACCGGACAACTCCACTCTCGCCGTTCGAAGAAGGCTCGAGTCCATCAACCTCGTCCCGGACAGATCGGCTCCACCGACAAGCCTCAAGTCGACCTGCCCGGCACTGCCCTCGATGTCGACGACAGGTCCTACGACTGCTCGATCGAATCTTCCCACCTCGCCCATATCGAGCGACGTTCGTCCGCCGCCAAGAGCTACTCTTCCAGCCGGTCCCTCGAAGACTCCAAAGAAGTTGAGCAAAGCGGCGTTGTAATGGCGCTGGCTCGACTCATCGCCAAAAACCAGCCCATGACGAACCGGATCCGGCAAGTGGCCCATGACGTCTGGACGCCGCGCGGCAAGGAGCGAGCCGCCGCGAGCGAAACGAGAGATGTCCTCATCATCGAGCCTTGCTCCCAAAGTCAGGTTTCCCGAGGGGATTCGACGGCGGCCCTCCACCACGATCGAGCCATCTCCAAAAGCGTTGCCCGTCGTGAGACCAAGCCTAAGATCCGCCGCTATGAGGTACTGGTCTGCCTGCCTGAAGTCGACAGGCAGCCACAACTCGCTTACTGCGGCCAAGGAGTCCTCCTGCTCTACCGCAATCTCCAAACGGCCAC